>JAKISY010000036.1 GCA_021648365.1 Verrucomicrobiales bacterium | reverse complement strand
TTCCTGAAGATCGAGGATGACTCCGCATTGCTCCGACTTAAAGGTGGGAAAATATACCCTTACCCCATCTCCCAACTCTCCGAGAAGAGCCAAGACTTATTAAAAAAGCTAGCTGCGGAAGATAAGGGAAATCGATAAGTTTTCTGATCGTTAAAAATGGTATTAGGAGTTGCGAAAAAATAAATTACTTAACTCAGCAAAGAGTTTTGTTTGGCTTCAAGGCGGAATCTGACAGAGTTTAGCGGGCTAAATGAGTCGGATTCCAACGCAGAAGCCAGGCAAAAATCGAAGCAGAGTTGGGTAAGTTATTTTTGCGCGGCTCCAAATCGAATAGCAGTCTCCAGCGCCCCTTTACTCTTCATCTGCGATCATCTGCGGTTCCTCTCCTTATTCCGTAAAAATGTAGCACAAGGTGAAACCACTGGTTACAAACCCCCGCCCTAAATCAAAACGCCCACTGCTATCCCCCAAGCGCTCTTGCTGCACACCCATCTTATCCAGCAGCGACAAATACAGGTTAGTCATCGGCACCGACTGCGCCGCCGTCAAATGACGACCCGCACGTAACTTGCCGCCACCCTTACCCGCCAGGATCACTGGCAAGTCATCATGATTGTGACGATTACCATCAGATCATACTCCCTCCTCCTCAAAACTTTTGTAAAAAAAGACTTGATAAATACTTAAGTTTTCTATAATTTCAATAAATCTTAACTATTTCAATATGAAAAAGCTGATTGTTGTCACAAACGACCTAGAGGGATCTGGCAAATCCACATTCGCCCTATCCTTCCAACACCTTCTAAATAACCAAGAAGTTAAACATTCCTTCATCACTACCGATGAAGAGGATGTGAACGAGAACTTCTCCGGTGATTACTGGGATTTTGACGAGGAGCTGGAAATCTCTCAACTGATTCGATCCATCGATCGCAATGAGGTGGTGATCTTAGATGTCAAAAGTGGTGCCGCCAGAATCTGGGCAGACTTCTTTGAAGAGCATGAAGTGGACACCGTATTGGCAGAGATCGACGCATCCATGACCTTAGTGATTCCCTGTCACGACACTCCACAGTGCCATAACGAGCTCATCGAACTCGCAGAGTTATTTTCAGATAGCGCAGATTATGTGATTCCGCATTTCAATGGTGCTAGCCATCGCAGCAAGGTTCTGCCTTGGGAGGGAAGTTACGCCGCCAAAGTCACCGACTATTTAGGCGCCTTGCACTTTGAAATGCCGCCGCTCAATCCTGACTTGGCAACCGCATTAGAATCTCATGACCTCACCCTGTCACAAGCTCTGACCCAACTGGATCAACTACCGCGATTTGTAGAAGTCGCAGCCATGCAGTGGCTCGAACAAGTCAGCAAAGCCATCCAAGGCACTGGTGAATACGTGCTGCCCAAAAACTCCAAGTCTCACCGGATCCTCACAGCTTAGGATTAAACCTGAAGCCGCCATCCCACTTCTCATCCCACCAGCCTCTGATTATGGGCAGGGATTAGGAAATCTATGGTGAACCTTCTCAATCTGACGCCGCACTTCCCCATCCAGCTTGACATCGATACTAGCAATGTTGTCACGCAGTTGATCCATAGTGGTCGCACCAATGATGTTCGCCGCTACGTGGGGACGTTCATTGATCCAAGCCAGCGCCATCTGTGCGGGATCCAGCCCAGCAGCTTTGGCTATGCGCACATACTCCGCCACCGCCGCATCTGAATTAGGGCCGTTATATCGAGCAAAACGATCCCACAAGGTACACCGCGCCCCTTCAGGCTTCGCACCATTGAGATACTTACCCGACAGACGCCCGAAAGCTAGTGGAGAATAGGCTAACAAACGCACCTCTTCTTCATGACAAATCTCAGACAAGCCCCCATCAAAGCTGCGATTGAGCAAACTGTAGGAATTTTGAATCGTCAAAATTCTCGGGTAACCTTTATCTTCAGCCACTCGGATATACTTCATCGTGCCCCACGATGTTTCATTCGATAGTCCAAAATAGCGCACCTTGCCCGATTGGCGGATTTCCTCCAACACCTCCAGCGTCTCTTCGATCGACACCAAGCCTTCTCCCCCCTTACCTGCTTTCGGTGCAGAATAATCCCGCCCCCCAAAAATCGGCACCGTGCGTTCAGGCCAATGCAACTGGTACAAATCCAAATAATCAGTTTTCAGACGCCGCAAACTCCCCTCCAATGCCTCCATCAAATGTTTGCGATCGAGACGCACCTCCCCACCACGAATATGACTCACATGATCCCCTGGCCCCACCGCTTTGCTCGCCAAAATCACCTTATCTCTATTTTTGCGCGCAGCAAACCAAGTGCCAATGATCTGCTCCGTGCGATGACAAGTCTCCGCCACTGGTGGCACAGGATACATCTCCGCGGTATCAAAAAAATTCACCCCTTGCTCCAGTGCATAGTCCATTTGCTCATGCCCCTCCGCCTCAGTATTTTGCTCGCCCCAAGTCATCGTGCCGAGGCAAATCACACTCACATTCAAATCACTGCGGGGTATTTTTCGGTAGTCCATAATATTGTTACGTCTTTATTACTTGATGATTTACCTCATTTGCGACCATATTCAAAGCTAAAAACACTACTTAGCATCCTCACCCAATTGCCCCCGCAGACCTGCCCACAGCAAGCCTACATACTCGTGCAAAGCCACCCCAACATAGTTCAGATTTTTAGAACTAGGTATTAACTGATCGTATTTGAAGTTATTCCGAGGCCAGCGTTTGAGATCAGCGCACGCCGCAATAGGCTTCAATCCCTGACCACGAAACAGCGCCATCGCACGAGGCATGTGGTAAGCCGAAGTGACTAAAATGAAGGACTTGCCCAGTAAGATGTTTTTCAACTTACTGGCATTCTCCTTGGTATCCCTCGACGTCTCCTCCAAGATCGCTTCTCCGCTCAATCCCAGTATTTTAGCCATCTCGCCCATCTCACTCGCCACCGAAGGCCACCCTTTTTCCATCACCCCGCCTGTCATCACCATCTTTGACGCAGGGAAGGATTGATGAATCCGAAGCCCTTCCATCAACCTAGCCGAAGTTGCACCCGCCAAGCGTGAAGTGATTGGACGCTCAGGGAAATAAACATGCGAACCTGATAATACCACGATGAATTCAGGACGCAATTTCAGAACTTCTTCATCCTCCAACTGTAGTGGAGGATACTGCTTTTCCAATGCATAAAAGAGTTTATTCGCTACCCACCCCGTGCTGCAAAAGTATAACAAACATGCTGCTAAAAAAATAAGCAGCATCCCCAAGCCACTATACCTCCCCTTCTTTTTAGCAACGCTGTAGTCGGCAGCTACCGTTCCCTCCACGACTTCAGCCATGTCACGCCAAACCCGTCGCGACCAAAACAAACACAGCCATCCCACCACCATCATCACCAGCACCACCGGCACTGGATCCAAAAACATCGATACCACTTTTTTAATCCAAAACAAATCCATCTAAGCACTCCTATCGTCTATCATTCTTATTTCATCCTATAATCCTTTGAATAAACAGGCGCCCACTTTTTCAAAGCAGCCCAAGGTAGCACCTGTTGCTCTTTCGCCCACTTATTCCACGCCTCTTTCATCCCCTCCGCTCGCGCCGTTTCCACATCGATCCGATAGATCATCGCCGCATGCACCGCCATGCGTCCCGACCACTCATCCTGCTCCGCCGCCGTCAAAGACTCCCAAGCCACCGCATCGGGGTCGCGTGACGAGAGCTTCGCTTTCAAAATGCCCATCTTCTGCATCCGCTGCAGACGTTGCTGACGAATCACATCCCAGCCCACACGGTAGCGTTCACGAAATCTCGCCACATCCTCTGGCAAAGCATGCAAAGGAAAATGCGGAGCCGTGTGTGCCAGATACAAAAAAAATGGCTCATCGCGATGGTAGGCCTGATGTTCATCGAGGTAATGAAGGGTTCGATCCGTGAAAGCACGTGTGATATAATAATCCGCATCCTGATCACCGGGCCGTTTGATCACATGGTGTTCATCCAGCATGATTTTGGGATTGAAAAAATTATCCTGACGTTTCACACAATACGAACGATCGAAGCCCCTGCCGAGTGGCCACGATGCCGCCGCTTCCGCCCCCTTTCCCCGGTTATGCAAATGCCACTTACCCACATGATACGTCCGATAACCTAATGGCTTCAGCACCTCGGGAATCATCAACGCCTGCTCTTTAGTCGTCCCACGATAAGCCCGAGGCGCATCTCTGCCAAACATCATCGCATGACCCACATCGTGAGGATATCGCCCCGTCATCAGCGCCGCCCGAGTCGGCCAACAACGCCCCGTATTATAAAACTGCGTAAACCTCAATCCACCGGCCGCCAAGCGATCCAGATTTGGCGTATCCACCTCTCCTCCATAACACCCTATATCCGAAAAGCCCATATCATCCACCATGATGAGCAAAACATTCGGCTGTTTTTTTTGCACTGCAGCAAAAGTCACACCTGCTCCATGATAGCTAAACAAAAAACAGGCTACAGTCAAAACGAGCAACTCTCTGCATTGGTTGAATCCATTTTTCATATCACCCACAGCCTACCTTTCATAACCCACCTATCAAGCACGCTCATACTCAAGCCTCATGGCGGATTCGCGCCCCCTTTCTATCAATGCGCATTTATTGCACAGAACCCACGCATTTCCCCACCAGAAAAGCAAAAAATCAAACTTTCCACTATCATATTCAAAGAACTCATATACCTTACTGCAATTGAGACTCATTCTCATTAAGGGCATTTTTGATATGAAATCCGATTTATCTTTATCACAAAACCACACCATCACTGAAACTCTAGTCGATCTTGAGCCTGGAGATAAAGCCGTGATCAGTCATTTTGCTAGTAGCGACGATTGTTTTATCCGTTTTCGCGAACTCGGAATGCTGCCAGGCACGCCCGTCAACCTAGTCCGACGAGCCCCACTAGGCGATCCCTTAGAGATTTCTGTTCGAGGTTCACTGCTCTCCGTCAGGGCACATGAAGCTCAACTAATCGAGATCGAACCTCGTCACTGCCCAGCCTGATCCCTGCCAACAGCAACATGCTATGAGCAGTTCAAACCCTGCAGATACGCCGTCCACCAAAACCACTGGACAGAAACAACAGCGCATTTTCGCCTTAGTGGGCAACCCCAACTGCGGCAAGACCACCCTTTTTAATGCCCTCACCGGCATGCGCCAAAAAGTTGGCAACTACCCAGGAGTCACCGTCGAACGTAAAGAAGGCACCTGCTACGGACAACACGGCGAAGAATTTCGCATCATCGACCTACCCGGTGCCTACTCGCTCAACGCTCGCTCGCCCGACGAAGAAATCTTGCGAGATGTGCTGCTCGGACGGCGCGAGGATACCCCCGCCCCAGATGCAGTCATCGTCCTCCTCGACGCCTCCAACCCCGAGCGAAACCTCTACCTCGCCACCCAAGTATTAGAACTAGGACTGCCCACCATCCTAGCCCTCAACATGATCGACGTAGCAGATTCCCAAAAGATCAAACTCGACCCCGAGGTGATCAGGGAAGCTTTCGGAGTGCCCGTCATCCCCATGCAGGCAAATAGCCGCAAAGGTTTACCACAATTGCGCATCGCCATGAGCCACAGCGATCTGCCCGTCTCCCCCTTACGCATCCCCCTACCCGATGATACCCAAGAACTACTCGAAAAGTTCTCTGCTAGCCAAGGTGGGGACAAAAATCCGCATCACAACGATCGCGCCGCTCTCTACCTGCTCGACGAAGCCACCAAAAAATCCCATTCTAATAACGACTGGGAAAGCCACCTCATCGCGGCACGCTACGACGCCATCCAGCAGATTTGTGAAAATGCCGTGCAACAATCGACCCAGCACGGCCCTTCGATCACCGACCGCCTAGACAGTTTTTTGCTGCACAAAGTATGGGGATGGGTCGCCCTCATCGGCATCATGACGCTGATCTTTTCACTTATTTTTTCCTATGCCGAGATTCCCATGGGCTGGATCGATAGTGGGGTCACCGCACTATCAAACACCGTTACAGCTCTCATGCCGCCAGGAGATCTGCGCGACCTCATCACCGACGGCATCATCGCCGGAGTCGGGGGTGTCGTTATCTTCTTACCGCAAATCCTCATCCTATTCTTTTTCATCGGTCTGATGGAAGACACTGGCTACATGTCTCGTATCGCCTTCATAATGGATCGATTGATGGCGAAAGTAGGGCTCAACGGAAAATCTTTCGTCCCACTGCTCAGCTCCTACGCCTGCGCCATTCCTGGCATCATGGCAACGAGGACTATCGAAAACCCCAAGGATCGCATCATCACCATCTTAGTCGCCCCTTGGGCCAGTTGCTCCGCACGCTTACCCGTATACTTGTTAATGATTGCAGTATTGATTCCAGAATCAGAAGTCCCTCTGCTGACCAAAATAGGATTCATGTTAAGCCTTTATATCTTAGGTACTCTTGGCATTTTTGCCGCCGCTTGGGTTTTCAATAAAACTTTCCAAAGAAAAGTAAAAACAGTCCCCATCATGGAGTTACCACTCTACAAAGCTCCTTCAGCTAAAACCGTTCTACTACACATGTGGGAGCGCACCAAAATTTTTATCCGCCGAGCTGGCACAATCATCCTAGGTGTTTCCATTTTACTTTGGGCTGCAGAAAATTATCCGAAAACACCAGGAGCAGATCAATCCACACAACTCAAAAACAGCGTCGCAGGTAAAATTGGTCACGCCATCGAACCCATCATCAAACCGCTCGGCTACGATTGGAAAATTGGCATCGGATTAGTGGCATCTTTCGCAGCAAGGGAATTCTTTGTTTCAGCCATGGCGATCACGCACAACGTCGCGCAAGATGGGGTCGATGAAAGTGATGTCGCCAGAACACTACGCAAAAAAATGCGTAATGCCAAACGAGACGACGGCACCACTCCCGTTTTCACCCCACTGGTCTGCCTCAGCCTCATGGTATTCTACCTTTTTGCCATGCAATGCATCAGCACTATTATCATCGTTCGTCGCGAAACCAACTCATGGCGCTGGCCCCTCTTTCAAATCGCCTTCATGACCAGCACCGCTTACATTGCAGCCCTAGTCATTTATCAAGGAGGTCAGCTCCTCGGCTTTCATTAACTTGCCCCACCACCATGGCCTCCAACTGGCAATCCTGGATCACCCTCGCCATCATCGCAATCACTGCGATCGCTTTTATCGGCTTAGCCATCGCCAAACGCCGTAAAAAAAGCGACAGCTCCGCCTGCGGAAGCAACTGCGGCTGCCCCAGTTCGACGATCAGCAAAGACTTGAAAAAGCCATCATCTCCCAAATAGCGCTCAACTCTCAAGTCAAGCGTTCACTCTCACATCCCCATCATCGGAGCTGGCACCAAAAACGCGTGCTGTTCCAGCAAACTCATACTGCCGTTCTGCACCAAATACTGAGTCACATACACCAGTAATACATAGATCAAAGCTACTGGCAAAAACGCCAGGCGACTTACCCAACGAGAGAAAGCCCCGCAAGCACTCACTCCTCGCTGATCTCTCCTCACCGCCCGACTCATCGCCCACCCAGCTAACAAGCGTGCTGGAAAAATAAACAAAATGAACAACAAGCTCGGCAACCAAGCAAGATCCCTCGGAGCCAATTCGATTTTCAACAAATACAAAGGCAGCGCGAACAACAAAGTGATAAAAAAAGCCAACCAAAAAGCAATAGGCGCGTTAGCAAACAAACGTCGAATTTCGCGCAGCTCAAACAAAGCCCCAAACCTGCCCACTCTGGCAAAATGAGCCTGCAAAAAAGGCAACCACATCACTACAGGTGTCAGCAACAAAACCCCTAACACCGAAAGCAAAGCGCCTAATCCAGGTGACCTGCCCGCAGCTAAGATCAACAAAGCTACAGGTATCAACAACCAAATCACAGCCCCCACAAACCCCCTCGCTCCCAACCAAAAATAATAAGGCATATTCAATTCTGAAACATAATCCCAAGCTCGCGCCCAAACCCTTCCCCACTTACCTCTTCCTCCCAGCCAACGCCAAAACCGAAGCGGCGCCGGCCATAGAAAATGCCACAACCTACCTCCGCGCACACAAGCCCAAGCAATATGGAAAAATGCCACCACAGAAAGCGCGATCAAAGCCAAACGCCACCCCTCCGCACTAGCAGGAGCGATCAACTCAGCATCCCTCCACATTCCATACACATAGCGCAACGGCAGCAATACCACCCAAGCACCGATCACCACACTTCCCAATCGCGAAGCCTTGCGAATCCCCACAAAGCCAGAGCGCACTTTTCCCGTCCTAGCCACTCGTCCACTAACCTCTAACAAATACCCTAAACTCAACAAATTGAACACCGGCACGATCGACAACAAAGCAAGCCCCACCGCCAAAGCCATCAGCCCAAAAATCCAATCCATAGCAGAGAGCCCAGCAGCTAAGCACCGACTCCACCAAGCCTTGCTTTTTTCATCATCACACAGCTCCATTGGTATAGACACCTGTCCATCTACCCCTTCGACTAAAGCCGACGACATCACCCCTACATTCACACTATTTACATCCATAACTTACCCTTCTCCCACCTATGACGCCCAAGCGATGCCCTTGGTTACAAAATACTCTCAATCTAATTCTCCGCAAAACCCACGCAATGCCATTGCATGCCACACCTCCACACCACGCTTCCTTGCTCTCATCGTAACATGGGATTGTCGTGGCATGGATTGGCAATCCGTGTTCTCCCGAATCACCCCAAAACCCACGCAATGCCATTGCATGCCACACTTTCACACCAACCCACAAAAAAGAGCGGAGGATCAAACCCATCCGCTCTTTTTTTGCTTCAGTATTCCTACTAGAAGTTTGCTGTAGCTCCGATGTGGAAGCGACCGCTGTCGTCCAAACCGTCCAAGTTCTTGGTGGATATTGGCAAACCATAATCCAAACGCAAACGGAACCAATCGCTGTATCTCCAGCGCAGGCCTACACCCACACTCGACATCTCAAATGAGCTTGGCTCATCTTGCAGACGATTCACATTACCAACATTGCCGTAATCAAAGAATCCCAAGAAACGCAACTCGTCGGTTTCGTTTTTCCACTTCATGAAACGTCCAATCGAAGTGGCGGGTGTGAAAATCTCCACCGTTCCCCAAAAACCTTTATCTCCACGCACCAAGCGATTATCAAAACCACGCACCGTGTCATAACCGCCGACGCCCAACTGCTCACTTGCCAACAAGTTTCCACCAGCAACCTGTCCTTGCCCACGCATGCGCAAAGTCCAGTTTTCAGGCAAACGCTGTTGACGCTCGATGGCCAAGGTGCCGTATGCGTATTGAGAATCGGCGTCGTTCCGAGCTTCTTGGAAAGCATCGCTCGAATTTTGTCCATTCACTCCACCAGGACTGTAATAACCCGTTGCTTCTGCGGTGGTCAAACCCCAGCGATCCTGAGCCACGATATTATATCCAAGACTCATTTGAAAAATGTTGGTTGTTGTATCGAATACTTCATCTCCGCCGAAGGCTAAGTTGTTGTTAGTAGATTTGAAATCAAACCCCAGTTTCAACTCGTGGGACTGCCCCTTAAATGCGTTGATAGGAATACCGTAACGCACAGTGGATTGAAGATTCTTTCCGCCAGATTCTAAAATTGTCCCCCCAGCTTCGGTGCCAGAATTCACCGTAGCGTAAGAACCCGCTACTATTAATGAGTGATGCCAAGGCAAGAGGCTCGTGTAAGCACCTGAATGCGCCTGCACCGTCGAGAAATCTGTGCTAGTTGAATATTGATAACTCAGTCCTCGGTCAGGACCAAAAGCATTTCCCCAGTTGTAACCCGCCACAAGACGGTCATAACCCAAAGCCTGGGTTCCTGAGTTTTCATACCCCATGTAGAAAAACGAAGGATCCGTCTCCAAGGTGTTCAGAATGATGTCAGTCGTGCCGAACTCATAACCTGGTGCATAAACCAAATCGACCTTGCGATAAGGACTGCGGTTCAACCAGTTCAAATTCTCCAGCACGTCGCGGTTGTTGATGACTTCTCCTTTTTGGAGACTCACCATGCTGCGAATGTAGGCTTCGGTATCAGCATCGACGCCTTCCACACGGATTCGATTCAACTTACCTTCGACCACCACTAACTGCACCACACCCGAAGTGATATCTTGCTCTGGCAACATCACGTCCACCACCGGACGATCAGAATTTCGATAAGCTCGAATCGTAGCCTTGATCATCTCATCCAAAGAAGCCAGCGAAACAGAAGTTCCCAAATAGGCGGTCAAGACATCTCCCACCTTTTGCGGAAAATCGTCGTAGTCATGCCAGATACCCTCGACTCCTGGCCAACCGTCTGCACGCACTTCACCAGGCGTTGGCACGATCACGATGCCTCGAAGGTTATCCACCAAAGGAGCATCGCTCACACCGCGTGGAGAATTTGGAGCCAAAACGACCGAGCCGCCCTGCACTTTCAAAGGACCTTCTCCGCCCATTTCTAGGCTAGTGTGAGTTTCCATCACCTTGCGCTGCGTATCCGGCGGCAAAATGTCCACCAGAAACTCCGTTCCATACTCATCGGTGACCACGCGTTGTGCCGACAAATCGGCGAGCGTCATCATCCACACTGCCGTTCCGGCAGCCACAAAGGCAACAGTCTTAATAGTCCGTCTCATGTTTTTAAATAACAGATCTGATTTTAATAAAATAAACACCGTGGCAAAGCTTTCAAAAACTCGACCAATAGAAATACAGTTTAATGGTTTAACACAGGTCTAGGGGAAGATGAAAGCCTTTTTCTCAAAAAAACGCACTTTTTTTACTTCCCCATTCTCACTACTGCGCCTATCCCCCTAAAATAAGGCTCACAGCCCCCTTTATTTAGCCCCCATCCCCGTAGGCATTTGCCTTTTTTGGAAACCTTCAGGTATCTCAAATAAAGACGCCTCCAGAGACTCAGACGAAATTCCCGTCAATTGATTGCTCTCTTTAAGTGTAGCGCTTTCGTAGCGCTCGGTCTTCACCGGCAACTGATTCCCTTTTGCCAGCAAATTAGGGATCTTCATCTTCTGTTTCAAAGCGGCGGGCAGATTCTTCATCAATTTATCTAAAAAAGCCTGCAGCTTTTGCATCGTAGCGTATTCGGCATCTCCCAAGTTCAGCTTTTGCCGATCCACGACATAATAAACCGCCGTTTTTTTGCCATCTTCCGTCACCTCGATCACCTTAGTCTGGTAATCGCCGACCTTCTCTTGGCGACCCGTTTCTTTAAAGTTGATAACGGGAGCCTTGCCTCCACCCAAAATCCCCCCTGCCATCTTGCTCATCATCGCCCTCATCTGTGCGCGTTGCTCCTCTGGCATCGACGCCAATTGGGATTCCATCTGCGCCTGCAAACCCGTCAGAGCTCCCATCATTTTATCCATCATCGCAGGATCCATCGTCATATACGTTTTTTCCGCCAGTTGCAGGATGTAGATTTTATCCTCTACAGAATTATAAATCACCGCATTTTTCCCGTCAGGCAGATCAATCCGAATTTTGCCCTGACGAATCAACACCTTTTGCGCAGCCCCCGTAGGCGCGCCATTTTCCAGCTTACTGTAGTTTAGAGTATTATCAGCATAAGCACTGCCAAGCATCGCCACCGCGATGATCGCCCCTCTGTATGATGTTTTTATGATCGCTTTCATTTTTTCTTTTTAAGTTCTTTGATTCTCTCTGGGCTCACTGGGCGCAAATAAAACTTAGTGCCTTCTGGCACACTAATGGATGGGTTCTCCTGATACAATCGTTTGTCATACCTTAGCCAAACCGACTGATCCTTGCCCGCTTGTATCTTCCTCGAACCAAAAGCCTGATGAATGGTGAGCGCCGCCCCCTCAGTCATGCACTGCACCGCCAACTGCTGATCTCCATTCTCGCCGAATTTGCTATCCACTTTCTCCATCGCTTTTTTGAATCTCAATAGCGAGCTGAACAGAGCTTGATATAGCACTTTGCCCTCACGCACCTCTGGCGCTTCGATTTCGCCCAACTTAGGAACCGCAACAGTGAACTTCAACGACAACGAACCACGCGATTGATTAGATATCATCATCGGATCCTCCTTCAACAAAGCCTGCGAATAAGGCACCGTAAAATGCCCCTGCTCATCAATACTCAAGGACAGCGGCCCCGTCTCTAGTTGCAAAGTCAGAGTGATCTGAGACAGCGGAACACCTTGATTACTCGCCAATACAAATCTCAGCCGATCCTTATCTCCTTGTTTTGATTGACTCGAATCGTTATGCGCGATTTTCACCAACTCCCCATAAGGCAACTGCGCGAATTCCTCTAGATCCTGTTTAGCCTTATCCGTTTGAGCAAAAACAGGCTGCAATGTGCCTAAAATTAATATCAAAATGATTCTGTATCTCCACTGACGCATGATTCACTTACTTTGCTGGATTTTGGCTGCGAGTCGAATCAAAAAATCAAATCTCTGCATTAACTCACCTCGACAGCAACTCACAAATTCCTCTCCCCTACCCCAATCTCTGCATTTTTTCCTAGCCCTCAGCCTAAACTCTGGTTTCTTACCCTCAATATCACCCGCTTCAAAAAAATGAAACGCCGCCACTTCCTGCATACTCTCACAAGCTCCACCCTAGGAGCCTCCTTGCCCGCCGCCTGCCAAACTTTACCCAACGCCTCCATGACAGACATCCAACAAGCCCCCTTCGGTCAGGTGAACGGTCAAGCGGTCAGCCTTTTTACTTTGAAAAATAAAAACGGCATGATTGCGAAAATCACCAATTACGGTGGCATCGTGGTTTCTTTGGTGACGCCAGATCGCAATGGCCATTTCGCCGACGTCGTGCTCGGCTTCGATTCGATCTCGGGCTACACCTCCAAAAACC
The DNA here is from genome assembly GCA_021648365.1 of Verrucomicrobiales bacterium. GTDB lineage: Bacteria > Verrucomicrobiota > Verrucomicrobiia > Verrucomicrobiales > DEV007 > JAADHD01. The sequence continues at coordinate 26,612 of JAKISY010000036.1, read as the reverse complement.
CTTTCTTCGGTTGCATCACTGGACGCTACGCCAACCGCATCGCCAATGCCCGATTCACCCTCGACGGACAGAACTACACACTGGCTGCCAATAGCGGCAAAAACCACATCCACGGCGGCATTCGAGGTTTTGACAAAAAAGTGTGGTCAGCTTCTACCAGAGGAGGTTCTCTGCATCTGAGTTACACCAGTCCCGACGGCGAAGAAGGCTACCCCGGCACCTTGCAAACCGAAGTCACCTATACCCTCAATGCCGCCAATGAACTGCGCATCGATTACCGCGCCACCACCGATAAAACCACCATCGTCAATCTCACCAACCACAGCTACTTCAATCTCGCTGGACTCGACAATGAAGCCGTCGAAGTTGATGCCGCCACCATCCTCAACCACGAGCTCACCATCCATGCCGATCGCTACACCCCGATCGACGCCCAATCCATCCCACTAGGACCGCTAGCATCTGTCGCCGGCACCCCCTTTGATTTCCGCCGCTCCACCGCCATCGGAGCACGCATTCATAGCAGCGATCAACAAATCAAAAACGGCAAAGGCTACGATCACAATTTTGTTCTCAAAGACCAACGCAACAGCAAACTCATCCGCGCCGCTCGCGTCTATGATTCGATGACCGGCAGAGTCATGGAAGTCGATACCACCGAACCCGGCATCCAGTTCTACAGTGGTAACTTCCTGAAATCCATCAAAGGCAAAAACGGCGAACATTACTCCCGCCACTCAGGCTTATGCCTAGAAGCGCAAACCTTTCCCGACGCCCCTAACCAACCTAACTACCCCTCCCCCACTCTCCGTCCAGGGGAAAAATACCGGCAAACGACCGTCTATCGTTTCAGCGTCGCTTGATTAGCTTGATCAAGACAAGCAACTCACTGTAAATTAAACACCGAGGCAGGCTGCCAAAATCACTAATCCAAAGACTATCCTCTCTTCTCATCCCAATTCCCCGCTCAACACAGAGTTCAAGTTGAAGTTAAAGTTTTTATTCTTCATCTGCGCTGATCTGCGACATCTGCGGTTCAACGCTTTCCTCCCCTCCCCCCAGCAGCTCCCCCAGCGTCTCCTGCGTCAAACTCAAGGACCGCCCCGCCCCTGCCAACAAATCATCCGCCAAGTCCCCCTTCTTCGCCTGCATTTTCTGAATGCGTTCCTCCACCGTATCTTTACAAATCAGCTTGTGCACAAAGACCGGCTTATCCTGCCCAATACGGTAAGCCCTGTCCGTCGCCTGATTCTCCACCGCCGGATTCCACCACGGATCATAGTGAATCACATTGTCCGCCCCCGTCAAAGTCAGCCCCGTCCCACCAGCCTTCAGCGAGATCAGAAACACCTCACCCTCCCCGCCCTGAAACCGTTCCACTAAAATCTGCCGATGCTTAGTTTCACCCGTCAGCTTCAAATACGCCACCTTCTCTTTCACCAGATGTTCTTCGATCAAACTCAACATCGAAGTGAACTGAGAAAAAATCAGCACCCGGTGTTTCTCCTCTCGCAAAGTAGCCAGCAACTCAATCAAATACTCAAACTTCGCCGAAGGCGCACGCCGATCCGCATCTTTCAACAAAGCCGGGTGACAGCAAATCTGTCGCAACTTCAACAGCGCATCCAGAAACACAATCTGCGTCTCATTGCCCTGCAAAGCCATCGCCTGCCGCACCTGCTTGTCCATCAGCGAGCGCACCGTCTCATAGAGATCCTTCTGCTGCTCATTCAAAACCACCGAGTGCATAATCTCCGTCTTCGGCGGCAACTCCGTCGCCACCTCCTGCTTAGTGCGACGCAGAATCAAGGGCATCACCCGCCGCGCCAAAGCCTCACTCTTCGCCTGACTGCCACTCTTCTCGATCGGTTGACGGTATTTTTCATTGAACCCCTCCTGAGTGCCTAGAAACCCCGGCATCAAAAAATTCATCAACGACCACAACTCACCCAAATGATTCTCCACAGGTGTTCCTGACAAACACAAACGGTGCTTGGCATCCAACGCAGCCACCGCCCGCGTCACTTGAGCTGCTGGGTTCTTAATATGCTGAGCCTCATCCAGCACCAATAAGTGAAAGCGCTGTTGTTCATAAACTTCCAAATCCCGCGCAATCAAAGCAAAAGAAGTCATCACCATATCAGCACTCGCCATCTGCCCAAACAAGCGACTACGCGCACTGCCCTGCACCACCAGCACCCGCAAACTCGGCGCAAACTTCGCCGCCTCACGCTGCCAATTTTCCACCACAGAAGTTGGTGCGATCACCAAACACGGCAAACCATCACTTCTCCCTGACACCTTATCCGCCAGAATATGCGTTAGCGTCTGCAGCGTTTTTCCCAAACCCATATCATCCGCCAAAATCCCATTCAGCCCAAAGCGACACAAAAACTGCATCCAATAAAAACCCTGCAGTTGGTAATCACGCAAGTCCGCCAACATGCCATCGGGAACCTCCACCGGCTCGATTTTTTCAAAATCTCCCACCCGCAGCGCCAAGTCCTCAATCTCCTGCGGCACCTCCACGTCCAAATCCTCCTGCTCCGCCAACAGTGCCGCATCCAGCTTGTTCAACTTGATCGTCCCTCCCGTAAAGTTAAACTCCGTCAACTGCCCCAGCATCACCAGTATCCTACGAAATCTCCCCACCGGCAAGACCAAGCCACGTCCGTCAGGCAAAAAAATCATGAACTCCCTATCATCAGACATGCCCTCCGTCACCTCCAGAAAACGGTTCTCCACCAAAGCCGCCAGGATCGGTTGCAACTCTAGCTTCTCCCCATCCACCTCAAAACCCGCCGACAAATGAAACCACCCGCGCCCCTCCTCAACCATCTCCGCTCGCCACGTTTCCGTGCGGAACACCAGTGACTTCACCACACTCTGTTGAGCAAATTCCACCTGCCACCCACTCCGCTCCAGCGACGGAGCCGCTTCATGGGAAAAACGCTGCCAATAAAATTTCGCATCAGGCCACTTCTTGCGATCCGGCGCCCACAGAGTTCCCTGCTGAGCAGGCAACTGCAACTTCCGCAACGACTGCGGCGGCTGTTCCGCCCCCGGAACCAGATCAATCGCATAAAGCATCTGCAAAGCCTGCATCTCCGCCATCCGATCACGGTGAACCTTACCCTCAGCCGTCACAATCGGCGGCGCATTACCCGCAGGCACCAAATCCACCTCATGTCCCCCATAGACAACGCGCACCACCGCAAACACCTCCGGCAACCAAGCCAGCCGCTCGCCCTCGCCCCGCCGCTCGACCTTCAATACAAAACAAGCCCCCGCCTCCGTATCCGCCACTGACTCAATTTCCGCCGCATCGGCTACCTGCAAAAACTGCCCCTGACTCATCTTTTCCGCATGGGGAGATTCACCAAAAGCAATACCCAGTCGAGCCTCATTTTTTCCCGCCAAATACTCCAAAACCGCCGCCGTATGATCGCAATGAGTCCCCGCCCCACAAGCACACTCCCCCTCGCAACACCACTGCTCACCCTCCTGCCACACCACCACCAACGGCTGAAACTCTCGCCCACTTTTCTCCATCACCACAGCAGCGATCTCCACATCCCCCGTATCCAGCACCTCCGCCCGCACCTGACTCACCGACCTCCCCCGTGCCGCCTTCGCCCCCCGACTCAAAGCCCCGCCATCAAACAACCCCCGCCAGTCCCCCTGACGCAGATACTCTCCTAACTCTTCTTGATTCAATGTCTCAGACCTTCGTTCATCACCCCACTGAAGCATCCTCCACCGCGTATTCCTCCAACACCGAGCGCGACACATGATCCAGCGCCGCCATGCTCGTCGCCTCCAACACCACCATCGGCGCAGCTCCCGCATCCAGCGCATCTTTCCAGCGCGACGCACACAGACACCAGCGATCCCCCGCTTTCAAGCCAGCAAAACCAAACTGCGGCATCGGCGTTGACAAATCATTGCCAGAGCGCTTAGAAAAAATCAAAAACTCCTCTGTCGCCATGATGCACACCGCATGGCAGCCCACATCCTCCGGCCCCACCTGACAAGCCCCCGTGCGATAAAAACCCGTCACCGGATCGAGACTGCACGGCTTCAGTTCCGTGCCGAGCACATTGTATTTCATTCCAGCATCAGACATGATTAATTTTTGAAAAAGATAAAAAACAGAGACCACCTAAACTAAATCGAAATCGCCCCCTGTCCAGCAAGTCATTCAATGTGATACAGCTTTGCAAGCTGTTCTCCTCATCACTTCTCCACCGCCCACTCAATCGCATTCACCATCAATTGACGGAAAGCAGGCACCTTAAAATCATCAGGATGCCCCAAACCCGTGTAAAACACCTTGCCACGCCCCGCCACTTTCCCTCTCACCCAAGTCAAAGGCTCCACCTCTGCTTTGATACCTCCTGTCATCAACAGTGTAGCATCCTTGGCAAGCGGTTGCGTCATATACAAAGACCCCGTGCTGTGCCAAGCGCTCGGCTCCACCTTCTTCATCACCGGATGATCCGATACCACGTTCTTGACATCCGTCCCCGCCTCATTAGGACCGTGATTATGATAATTACCACCTAATATCTCACCATCAAACTCCACCCACTCCATTTGACCTGCTGGCACTTGAAAGCCCTTTGGATTTTTCAGATTCATCTTAAAAGCATGATTAGCCGTGCGCAGACCTAGGATAGGTTTGCCAGCAGCCACATACGCCTGCAAAGCCTTCATCTGCTCAACAGCCAACCCCAAACGTCTCACATAAACCACCACCGCATCCGCAGTTTTTAAATTCACCATACCCGGAATGCTGTGCTTCCCCTGCCCATGCAGCACCGTCACCTGCAGATTTTGTGTCTCCCTCAACCATTGCGCAAGCTCCGGCATCAACTTGTCCGCATGATAATGATCATCACTCACCATGAAGATCACATGAGGTCGTTTGTCACCAGCAAATCGAAAAGCTGGTTTGTTAATGAAATCACTACTGGTCAAAGTCGGACACCAGTATTTCTCGATATGCTCCACCACCATCTCCGTGCCACGAAAGTGATTCACCTTAGGCTCCATCTGCGGATTGTATAAACTATCCGTCATGTCACGCATCAGCATCACATTCATGCCCTCATAGCTCAACTGACGAATCCCAAAGGGACGCCCCAGCACACACATATTCGTATGCACCCCCATCAATATCACGTTTTTGATCCCCCGCTGTTTGAGCAAATAATACACCCCCTTGCCATCCCCAATGGCATCATCGGGATGAATCACAATCGCCGGATGTTGACGGGTTTGCGGCTTAGTGCCATGCTGGGTTTCCCCCTCCCAACCACCATCCGAGTCATCAATCGGCAAAGCCGCCTCACGCTTTTCATCCAAATGATTCCATTTGAGCGGAAGCTTCGTTTCAACAGCAGGCGCATCCACACAGCGCGCACGTTGCGGCGTATCCTTATAAAAATCCATCGTGCCACTCGGTGCATGCACGATGAGAACCCCCTTCGCCCTAGCAGCCTCAAGCACCTCATTCATGCGAGGCGCCATTTCCGCCACCCTGTCGGCACTGACCTTGTTACGCAGCGTATCCCACATATCGCAGACAATGATCGCCGTCTTCCCCGCCTCCCACTTGGCAGTCATGTATTCCGTGACAAATTTCCCAACAGGCGTAGGCACAGGCAACTTCGTGTGCTGCAATTCAGGCACCACCCACTTCGACGCCTCTATCCGACTGCGGGTGGATAGAGTAAGAGTTTCAGCATCAGCCACTGACAACATAGTGACAAAACACCCGGCTAATAAAAAAAGTCTTATCGTTATTTTCATTGGAATCAACATAGTCTCATTTAAGTAAAAAATTAGGTCGCTTCCAATACCACCTTCGGTGTCGCCCTCGGGTCGAGACTGCGCGACTTCAGTTACGTGAAGCTCATTGCATTTCATTCCAGCAGCAAACATAAGGGATTTATAAGTGATTTTTGAAAAAGACAAAACACAGTTACCCATTAAGCTAAATCAAAATCGTCTCCTGTCCAGCTAGTCATTTAATATGATGCAGCGTTGCAAGCTGTTCTTCCCATCACGGTTCCACCACCCGCAAAAGAGCGTTCACCATCATCGGCATCCATAGTTACAAGGCAATTTATGCGCCCACAAAATGGTGAATGCAATTTCACCAAACTGTTGCATCCTACCCGATACATTATGCCTGTTCATCACCCAATTCCCGCTAACGACCCAGAGTCTCTTCGCATCGCTAATGACCCGATCAAACGAAGCAACTGGAAACTTTGGGGTCCCTACCTTTCTGAGCGTCAATGGGGAACGGTGAGAGAAGACTACTCAGAGAATGGTACCGCATGGGAATCGTTCCCGCGCGAGCAGGCAGGAATACGTGCCTATCGTTGGGGTGAAGACGGATTGATGGGCTGGTCTGATCGACACGGACAACTCTGTTTTTCCGTCACGCTCTGGAATGAACAGGATGAAATCCTCAAAGAACGACTCTTCGGACTGACCAACCACGAGGGAAACCATGGGGAAGATGTCAAAGAGTTGTATTACTACCTCGACTCGACCCCAACGCATTCTTTTGCCCGTAGTCTTTACAAATACCCGCAACGCAAATTCCCCTATCAAGAAATCATCACCAAAAACAAGCAGCTAGATCGGCTCGCTCCGGAATACGAAATCGAAGATACTGGGATTTTTTCCGAAAACCGATTCTTTGATGTCGAGACGATTTATAGTAAAGCTGGTCCCGAAGACCTTTTGATCGAGATCAGAGCCACCAACCGCGGTCCGGAAACCGCCCCACTGGTGCTACTGCCCACGCTCTGGTTTCGCAACACCTGGTCATGGGGACGCGAGGGAGAAGACATGACGGCTCGACCAGAGATTCGACTGAACAAACACGGCTTCCTCGAAACCGAGCACGAACAACTGCCTGCTTACCAATTGGCATTTGAAGAGCAACCCGAACTGTGGTTCACCGATAACGAAACCCATCGCAAAGATGCCTTTTCCCGTCACCTGCTGACCGATGAAAAAAACGCCCTGCGCTCGGACAAAAAAGGAAGTAAATCAGCTGGTTATTACCGTTGCAAAATCGAATCAGGAAAAACCGCAGTGCTTCGTATGCGCCTAACTCGATGTGAGGGCGCGCCAGCTCCCGACGCGTTGTTTGGAGAAAACTTTTCCACCATTGTCAAAACGCGCCGCGAAGAAGCCGATCAATTTTATCAGTCGAGAATCCCAGACAACATCCCCGCCGGAGAAAAACTGATCATGCGCCAGGCTTTTGCCGGGCTGCTGTGGTCGAAACAGTTCTACCACTTCATCATCAACGACTGGCTCGATGGAGACCCCACAAATCCCGCTCCTCTCGCTCGGAGAAAAGGCAGGAACAACCAATGGAATCATCTTTTTAATCGCGACGTCATCTCCATGCCCGATAAATGGGAGTACCCCTGGTATGCTGCCTGGGATTTAGCATTTCACATGCTTCCGATGGCGGAGATCGACCCCCATTTTGCCAAACACCAACTAAGCCTATTTCTTCGCGAGTGGTACATGCACCCCAATGGGCAACTGCCGGCTTACGAGTGGAATTTTTCCGACGTTAATCCCCCTGTGCACGCTTGGGGCGTGTGGCGAGTTTACAAAATCGCACAAAATCGCCATCACCGTGACCTTGCCTTTCTCGCATCTTCTTTTAAAAAATTGTTGATCAATTTCACCTGGTGGGTCAACCGCAAAGACCCTAATGGTAAAAATGTTTTTGCTGGAGGATTTCTCGGGTTGGACAATATTGGAGTGTTTGACCGATCTCACGGCCTGCCCTATGGCGCCGCACTGGAGCAGGCCGATGGCACCGCGTGGATGGCATCCTATTGCACCACCATGCTCTCGATGGCACTGGAACTCGCCGAGGACGACGTCGCCTACGAAGATTTGGCATCAAAATTTTTCGAACACTACGCCACCATCACGCTAGCAATCAACGGACACGGTCGTTACGACGGCTTGTGGTGCGAAGAGGACGGCTTCTACTATGATTGGCTTACCATCAAAAACACCCGCCAACCACTGAAGGTTCGCTCCCTAGTTGGTTTACTACCGCTCATTGCCGTCGAAATTCTCGATCAGGATAAAATCAGCAAGCTCACCGGATTCAATAAACGCACCAATTGGTTTCTCAAATACCGCCCCCATTTAGCCGACTCCGTCTCGTCTATCAGCGAAGATGGAAAAATGCGTTTGCTCTCGGTCTGTCCGCTTGATCGATTTCGCTCGATTTTAAAATACCTGTTTGACGAAAACGAATTCCTGTCCCCTTTCGGCATTCGCTCCCTTTCCAAATTTCACGAAAAAAACCCCTTCACCGTAACCATGGAGAACGGCACCCATTCCGTCGCCTACACCCCTGGAGAATCCGATTCCCCCATGTTCGGCGGCAACTCTAATTGGCGCGGACCTATCTGGTTTCCGATCAACTATCTCATCATCGAAGCACTGGAAAGGTATCACCACTTTTATGGTGATGATTTCAAAGTGGAATTCCCCACTGGATCGGGCAATGAAGTCACTCTCGCTGAAGCTGCAAGACTGCTCGGCGAACGATTGCGTCGCTTGTTCCAGATTGATCCGACAAGCGGTTCTCGCCCCGCCCACGGACAATCAGAATTGCACCGCTGTAAAGAGACCCCAGAACAGGATCTAGTTCTTTTTTACGAATATTTCAATGCCGAAACCGGCGAAGGTCTAGGTGCTAGCCACCAAACAGGATGGACTGCGCTAATAAGCCGCCTAATCAGGAAAGGCAATCATTAGATGGATCTAGTCGATGGAACTATGCAGATCAAGCTCGCCACTCACCGCCCCACCCTGATTCCTACTTGAAAATTCGCGCCACGCCTTTACTGAAAAGTAAGCATCATGAAAAAATCCCTATTCAAACTTCTCATCGTCAGCTTTGCCCTGATCACCCTGCAAACTCAGGCCCAAGACAAAAAAGCCCCGATCAAAGTCGGCATCATCGGCATCGATGCCCACGCGCCGTCCTGGACCAAGCTCATCAATGACCCGAAAGCCGAAGGTGAACTCGCCGACATGACCATCGTCGCCGCCTTTCCTGCCGGCAGTCCGGATATCCCGCAAAGCGTCGAACTGCTCGCCAAAGCCCGCGAACCGATGGAGAAGCTCGGTGTTGAAATGGTGGACTCCATCGATGCCCTGATCAAAAAATCAGACGTGGTGATGATTCTTAGCATCGATGGTCGTACTCATTTGCAACAAGCGATCCCTGTGATCGAAGCAGGCAAGACTCTCTACATCGACAAACCTATTGCCGCCTCTGTATCTGACGCTCTCAAAATCTACCGCCTTGCAGAAGCCAAAAAGGTCCCCGTGTTCACCAGCTCCTCGCTGAGATACGCCAAGGGCGCCATCGACATCCACAAAGACCCCAAACTCGGTGACATCATCGGCGCCGAGGTTTACAGCCCCTGCAAAACAGAACCCAATCACCCCGACTTTTTCTGGTATGGCATCCACGGCGTCGAGCCGCTGTTCACCATCATGGGACAAGGCTGTCAATCAGTCACCCGCATCCACACCGAAGGCACCGATGTCGCCGTCGGCATCTGGGACGGCGGACGCATTGGCACTTATCGAGGCATCCGTGCTGGCAAACGCGGTTACGGTGCGACGGTATTCGGCACCAAAGGCGTGGTTCAAGGCGGCGGTTTTGACGGCTACGCCCCGCTCATCGTCGAAATAGGTAAATTCTTCAAAACGGGAAAGCCGCCAGTTAGCGAAGCCGAAACCTTACAAGTCCTAGCTTTCATGGAAGCCGCCGACGAAAGCAAACGCCAAGGAGGAAAACCCGTCACCATCGAAAGCGTGATGAAAAAAGCCCACCAAGAAGCTGCTAAATAAATGTAGAACAGGTTTCCAACCTGTTTTCTTCATCCACCCAACATGTCCAACCCAACCGCCAATAAAATCCGCATCGCCGTTCTGACCGAAGGCGTGTCCTTCTTGATCCTACTCTTCATCGCCATGCCGTTGAAGTATTTTGCCGACATGCCACTGGCAGTCAAATGGGTCGGTTGGGCACACGGTGCGCTCTTTGTCATCCTCTGCGTCCTGTTGCTTTTCGGACTCATCAGCAAAAGCATCGACTTCAAACGATCCGTCTTGATCTTCGTCTGCTCACTCATCCCCTTCGGTCCTTTTGTGATCAATCACAAACTCAAGGGAAATTGAAAGTCAACATAGACCTAACCCATAATGGCAATGAAGCCCCTCTCTCTACTTATCACTTTGCTGCTCCTAGTAAGTTTTTTCCGCATTGATCCTACAGCGGCAGACACCCTCCCCATCCATGATGCCAAAACCTTGCGTGACGCCATCACCCGAGCGCAACCGGGCGATATTCTCTCCTTGGCAACTGGGAATTACGGCAATGGAATTTTAATATCCAAATTAAACGGCAGCAAAGACAAACCCATCATCATAAGTGCCGCAGACCCCAAAAACCCTCCCCTCTTCGAGGGAGGCAAAGAAGCCATCCATTTGTCCTCCTGCAACTATGTTACCTTACGTCATTTGAAAGTCTCTGCTTGCCAAGCCAATGGCATCAATGCCGACGATGGTGGACACTTACAAACCCCATCCGTAGGACTCGTTTTTGAAAATATCACCATCCAGGATATCGGACCTAAGGGAAATAAAACCTCCAACCAAACTCCTGAGCAAATTCGAAACTAGCCTTCAAGCTAATCTTCATTATAGCACTTCAACATCTAGTCAGCCGAGTCTATACAGCGCATGATACACTGCGCCACATGCTGGCAGTTCTCTCGATACAAAAAACTATGGTGATCTCCGGAAGTGGGAACCATCTCAAACCCACCTTCTGCCAGATCCACCCAATTTGCAGGATTCAACTGATCCAAACCTTCAAGCATCCGAACCAACTTGGCAGATCGACGAAAATTTTTCTCAGCTATTCGCTGCTTCAACCGAGCCATGTATATTTCTTTCCGTTGCGCAAAACTCTCAGTCAACACCAAGGTGATCTTTCCTGGATACGGCTTTGCATCATAACCCGCCGCAGCCTCATCCCAAATAGCCCGCAAGGTATGCGCTGGCTCATAGTTCTCTGGCAGCTCTGCTGACTCAATCCCGAATAAAATCTCCCTCAAGCGCGCCTCATGACTGATGCCCGATTCTTGCGGAAAACGAGCAGGGTAAATTGAGTCTAGCAATACCAGATTCACGCTCTCTCCCATCTCCATCAACTGCTGAGCCATTTCAAACGCAATCAACCCACCAGCCGACCACCCACCAAGGTGATACGGCCCCTGCGCCTGGACTCGCCTGATCGCGTCGATGTAATGTTTCGCCATGGTAGCGACTTCACGTAAGGGTTCATCTTTCCCATTCAAACCTTTGGCCTGCAAACCATAAAAAGGGTAATCAGCTCCCATAGCCGCTGCCAACTCCACATAACAAAGCACATTCCCATCTGAAGGGTGCACACAAAAGAAAGGCGGCTTATCACCACCAGCTTTCAATGCTACTGTGGTTTCCCAACCACTTTTTCAATCTTGAGAATAAATCAAATTTGCCTGTAGAGCAGGGGTCGAACATCCTACAAAACTCGCCAAAGGCACCTCTACACCAAACACCTGTTCCAATTGAGTTACAATCTCCACCGCTTGTAGCGAGCCACCCCCCAATGCAAAAAAATCTACATCTGCATTCATTTGATAATCCCCCTTGAGCACATACTGCCAAATAACAACTACCTGATCCACCACCTGTTCGTAATTTGGCTCCCGCTCAAGCCCACTCTGTATAGGCATTTCATACTCCACCGTTACTTCATCATCACCAGAGCAAACTGGATTCAATGTCACCGATTGATCACTCGATACAGCAGCCGACACCCCCACCTTTCTCGATAGCTCCCCACATAAACTCCCCAATTCCACTAAACAAAACCTGAGCAGTTCATCCGCCGTTCTGCGAGCGATCAAACGCTGATTCAAGGTGATCACACAGCGCATACCTGCTTGCGACTGAAAAAAGGTGATGACCATACTAGCATGGGGGTTATCGCCGTCGTGCACGGAACTGGTAATCTCTAGACCCGACTTTTCTTGTTCGGAACTCGGCTGCTCGATCAATTGGCAAATCACCATCGGCGATATTTCACCACCCATTTGATTACGAATGATTTCATTCATATCAACTGGTGGCAGTTCTGCGTGTCCAATCGCATCAAAAATAGCTGCTCGCTGCTGCTTCAACAGATCTTCATAACTCATCTCCTCAGCGAATCTTGCCCGCACCGGCAACATCCGAATAAAGGTTCCCGTCGCCCCCTTATCTAAAACTCGATCTCTTGCACTGAATGGCACATGCAGCAAACTTTGATTTTGCCCGCTGTATTTAGCCAAGCCACTTTGAATGGCAGATATCAAACCCGCAAACAGGGTCACTCCAGATTGACGACAGTTACGATTCAGCCGCTGCATTTGCGCCGAGTCCATGGCAAAATCGATCCGCTGTTGTTGCGCAACTTGAGCCCTCCCCGCCATTTCCTCTTCCTCCACCGATGGAATCGGTAAGGCATACGGCAACAGTCCTGATAATGTTTTTGACCAATAATTTCGCAAAGACTGCAACCTCCCCGCAGTCATCGCTTCACTTTCCCTAGCAACAAAATCCGCGTAGCTAGTGGAGGCAGTCGTCGAAGGCTCGCCTCCCTTCACCATTTGACGACACACACCCGCCAGCTCTTCCGCGAGAATCAAAGCCGAATAACAATCGATGATCAGATGATCAAAAATGATCTGCAAGGTTTGCTGATTTTCATTCAAACTGAAAATTGTCGCTTCAAACAAAGGCCCTTTTCTTAGATCAAACTCAGCTCGTTGGTGATCACCCCTCATCACCTGCAATAACTGCTCCGAATCCAGAGCGTCAGGGGGCGCCACCCTATTCACTTCGAACCCTACCTTGGCTCGCGAAACAACTCCGCCCGCCAACTCCCCATCCGTACGGCTAAACACCATACGCAGAACTTCATGCCGTTGGATGATAATTTCAAAAGCTTGCCCGATAACATCCGAGTCAATTTTCCCATCAAATTGAATCCGTAATGCCAGCGTATAGGGATGTTGCGTATCAAACGCAGACGGCACCATCGCCTGTTGCAAAAATGAAAGCGGCACTTCCGTCACTTCATCGCCCACAAGTCCACCACCTTCCAGCAAGTTCGCGACGGACAAAACGTAGTGTCGATCCTGCGTGCTGATGACCTCATAACTCACCCCTCGAAAAGTCGCTACAAACGGCGTTTGCACATAGATTCCGTCAATCTGCACCTCCGACAAGCCCTCCCCAATCCCGATACCAACCGCCTTAAGCACCGCTTCCTTTTGAGTGAAAATCAGAATCGGCAACGCCTGTTGAAGGTAGGCTCGATCGTCCTCACTAAAATCTCCCGTCGCAATGTAATCCCTAATCGCAGCTTGCAATGTCTCACCGCAACAGTCCCTAACCATCTTGTCAGAAAGTGGTCGAATCTTTTCAATATCTACTCCTACTGGATGATCGCCCCGAGCGGCACACACCAAGCCTCCACTATGAGAGATCGAATAAAAACCTTGCTGCGCCATCGCACCCCCTGAAATTTCAACGCTAACAGGCGTTCCTTGCGACAACACCTCTATCTCCCCCAAACTAAGTCGCTGCGTCGCCTCATCACTAGACTGTTGCTCCACATGTTTCGCTAATAGTTTGCACGCCAACTTCCCCGCAAATTTTTCCTCACGTCGTTTGTCAGAATTCAACGCCTTGATTTCAAGCCCCTCAGCCGCCGTGATAATCTCACCTTCATTTTGCCCCACATACTGTGACGCCTGCTGCAGCGGTAGACTGATCAAATCACAGTGGCGCATCCGCATCGGCACTCCTTTCGGAATCGTATGGATGCAAAGAGGTTCGCGGATTGCCGTCGGCGAAGTGACAAAATCCCTCAACACAATCAACACTTCATCATCCTCATTCACCACGATGATATTCAAACTGCGTGCCAAGTTGACTTCGTCTATTTTGACAAACTGACAATACACCGTCGCTTCTTTCGCCACGGCGCAAGCTTGATGGTTGATCGTGCAACGTCCTACATGCTTGGGCATGAACGACTGTCGTGTATTGATCCCAAATTGCTTCCAATGCGAAGCCGTTTGAAACGCCGCCTCAAGCAACAAAGGCACACATCCTGTATCCGTCAGAATAGACGAACCCTGCAGCACCAAGCTCATGTCCACCGTCGCAGTGACGATGAATCCATTGTATTGCAATTCGTTCAGTGTCGCAAAAGTTCCCCGGAAAGAAGACTCCTCACTATCCTTCAATTCCAAACGGTGAATCGGAAAATCCGTAGCTCGAAGCGCCGCATGCTTCCTCATTTTAACCAGCAAAGCCAAATCTTCAGCGACGAAGCTGCCCGCGTGCAAGGGGCGGTGAAGCTTCAAACTCACAATTGGACGAATCGCACCTGCCTCTTCCATCTCGACCAAAAAGAAATCATTCTGCCGCGAAAAAAGTAACGCTAAGGATTCCTCCCCTGCCAACGCTATCGGTGACAAAAACTCAATATCAGAAAACCCCACGGGATCACTTGAGTGTCTTTGATCCGCCAAAACCTGCCTAACCATGGCACGAAGCATCACCGCCGCCGGAATAAATACCTTGCCGTAAAAATGATGCTCTCTCAACGAAGGAAACCTCTCCAGATCTACCTTGAATGGCAAGCGTATTTTCTGATCTGGATCGGACAGACGATAGTGAGAAAAAGGATTTCTTATATCCTCAGCACCCTCCCCTGGATAATTCACCATATACGGACCTGCCAATTTCCCCGATGCCACAAAACGAGTGGTACCCCGTGGAGGAGACATCAGAAAACCTGTTAGAAGTTTCTCGAATACCTGCAAGCCGTCTTCAGGAGTTATAAACGCAGCTCCACTGGTCTCCAAGATTTCCTTGATCACACCACGAGACGCCATGCCCACTTCACTCCACGCAGGCCAAGCAATAGAAAGCGCAGGCACGTCGCCAGCAAGTTTTGCATTCAGCAAAGCATTAGCCGCCGCATAATCAGCCTGACCATAATTCCCTCGGTAGGCAGCAATCGAAGAAAACTGAACCACTCCTCGAAGTCGCCGTGCATCTAAACAGCCTAACAGATGATCAAGAGACAAGGCCTTGGTCGCTAGTGTCAGCGCAAATTCTTCTGGCGTTTTTTTCACCAGATTAGCAGGCACCTCAATACCCGCCGCATGTATCAGCAAGGTGATGTTCTCTTTTTCCAAATGCAAAGCTCGAATGGCATCAGCGTCGTTAAGATCCGCCGACACATAAGAGACTCGCTCTTTAGGCAAAGCTTCGATCCATTGCTCCGTTTCTAGTTTGCGACCTAACAAAATAAAACGCGCACGGCTCACTTTGATCAAATGCTGAGCAATGCCCGCAGCAATACCGCGCGCCCCACCCGTGATCAAAACAACGTCCTCTTCACCAAGCAAATGGGGCAGGCTACCTTCACTGCCAAACAATCCGTCCAGAGGAAATAGCCTGCCTTGAGTGATGTCACCCTCTTGATGCAAATGTTTCCCCGTAGCAGGCAAACCCTCGTGCAAGTTCAACAGCTGCGATATTTCCAAATCGGGAACATCATCACCATCTAGGTGCAAATAAGAAAACTCAATCTCAGGCACATCCAGTTGAGCTACCTTCAGCATCGCCTCTACCGCAAAAAACGCACCATCATAAAATTGCTCTGGCGGACAGAAGGTGATGACGTGTATGACCACACCCTCCTGCTGCCCAGCGCCCTTGGCAAGATCGACGATTTTTTGATGTAATTCAGGCAAGAGTTCTTCTGCCGTAGATGCTAGAGATTCACTCAATGGTCGAATCACAACTACCTGCTTTTCATCACCTCGGTAAGGCGTTGCTATTCGATCAATGCCAAACTCTTGCACCGCCGCTGACGAACCGTCCTTTTGCCACGATGAAAAAGTAGCCGTCTGCACCATCTTGTGCTTATACCATCCTATTTTTGACTCGCCCTTCGATTCTACACTCACCTCAGCTTTAGCAGCATAACCCTCAGCAACCGTCAGTATTTTTTGAACACTGGTCAGTTCTCGAAAATTTTCAATTTCTTGTGGTAGAACCTCCCCCCTTAATCGAGAGAGAATTTCAAAAATCTTCAAGGTATCGATCCCAAGGTCACGCTCAAACTCAGCATCCTTATCTATCGCTTTCACCTCATACCCTGAGATGTCAGCTACCGCATGCAGAATTTGATCGTTCAAGCTCACTTCATGCTGCAAGCTCTCTACTACATTTTTTTTCTTCTTCGGCTTGCGAGCTTTCTTCGCAACTGGCAATGGCTGACGTTTGATACGCACCGCTTGCTGCAACTTTTCAGGCAAAGCTTCCATCTGTTCCAGTGTATCCGTATCTGCTTGATTCAAAAAAATCGTCTGCAAAGGTTTGTTCTCAAGAATCTGATCGATCAAACGTGACAAGGTGCCTTTGGGCCCCAGCTCCACAAATCTTCGTATTCCATTTTCATAAGCTGCATTGATTTGAGAAATAAAGTCAACGGGGTGATCTATTTGACGACCTAACAAACTGATCATTTTCACCCGATCATCATCCCCCATACACTCTCCTGCTCCGTCAACTGTAGCTACAGGGAAACACTCGCGACTCAAACACGCCAATACTGGTATATTGCTTTGCCTAAAATCAATCGATTGCAGCTGTTTCTGAATAGGCTCCACACAATCCCCCACCAATTTAGAATGGAAAGCACGCGACACATTCAGCGGAAAAGCTTTCATTCCCTCATCAAGCGCCAATTTTTCAATCTCATCAATCGCCCGCTTCTCACCAGAAATCACCGTCTGCCTATACTCATTCAGATTGGCACACACCGCATAACCTTCCGCTTGCTCTATCAACCGCAGCGCAGCGCGCTCGCCACCTTCGATCGCGATCATCGCACCCGCTTGCTTGGCTCGCGAAGCACTCATCAACTGCCCTCGCATACAAACAAGAGTGAACGCATCTTCAAACCCCAAAATACCCGCAGCATAGAGCGCCGCATACTCCCCCAAGGAATGCCCGAGCACCAAGCCAGGAGCGACACGGCCCTTATGCCTGAGCCACTCCAGCATCACCACCGAGCTAAGAAAAATAGCCGGCTGAGATACCTCCGTTGATAAAATTCTCCTTTGCTGTTGTTGCTCGACCTCACTGTCAGTGGAAGGCAAGTCAAGCAATAGAGGGCTCAGACTCCTCCCTGCAATCCTCTCAAAAATCTCATCCGCCGCGGCAAACAAGTGCGCCACTTCAGGCCGCCCCTTGAACTCATGCAGCATCCCCACAAACTGAGAACCCTGACCCGGAAACACATAAGCCAGGTCACTGCTCAATCCATCAAACATCGGGAAATCTGCCTTAGCTAGATCCAGCAAAGCCGCGCGTTGATTTTTTGGTGAACTGGACAGCACCGTATGATAATTGATGCCACCAAAGCCAAAAGAGGAAATTCCCGCCATCACCTCCTTGCTATCAATCACCTCCGGTCGCTTTGCCACATGCAAACCTAATTTCTCAAAATCCACCGCCTCTGGCGCCTTCTCAAAATTAACCTGCGCAGGCACACAACGCTGATTGATCGCAAAAATACCCGACAACATGCCCACCGCACCCGCCCCAGACCTAACATGACCAGTCATCGCCTTGCTGCCACCCATAGCGAGAGGCGCTCGATTCTTATCCAATCGATCCTCGCCAAAAAAAGCCGCTACCGTTTTGAGCTCCTCAGCATCGCCCACCGGCGTTCCCGTCGCATGACATTCCAAATAATCCACCTCAGAGGGATCAATACCACTGTTGCGATAAGCCTCCTTCAGGCAACGAGTCTGCCCCTCAAAATCTGGTGCAGCGATCCCCTTGCCCTTGCCGTCATTGGCAGCCCCCCAACCTCGAATAAGCGCATAGATTTCATCCCCATTGCGGATCGCATCATCATAGCGCTTCAACACAAACAGCGCCCCTCCAGCTCCTATCACGAAACCATCAGCTCTCTCATCAAAGGGAAACGATCCCTCACTCGACAAAGCCTGTATCCGCGAAAACCCAACGAACTCCTCCACACCTACCCCTGTGCCAACTCCACCACTGATCACCACATCACAACGCCGCTCATGCAACAGCGCGATTGCACTGCCAATCGCCGCTAGCGAAGAAGAACACGCGGCATCTATAGCATTCGTTAAGCCCTGAAAATCAAATACAGAAGCTAATCGCGACACCGCCAAGCTAGGGTTCCCTCCCAAAATCGTATCCGCAGTGATTTCAAATTGATTGAATTCTTCATCATACCGCTCAAGCAACTCCTTTGAACTTTCCTCACCTTCCCCGCCCTCTTTGATCAGAGATTCCAAGCGGTCCTTCACCTTTCTCCACACCAGCTTATCATGCAGGTCAACCGAAGCTACCTTAGCCGCTCCAATCACAGCCCCTACACGGCTTTTTGGAAAAGGGCGTTTATCATAGCCTGCATCGTCCAATGCCTGTTGCGCACATTTAAGCGCCACTATCTGCAACTGCGACATCTCATCCGACACACTCGGAGGAATACGGAAATCCGTCAGATCAGTGTCCACCAACTCCGGCAAACCCGCGATCCCAGAGTAACTCGTATCGCTCTCATCACTTTCAGGATCCAAATATACATGCCTCGACCAAATCTCATCTGGAGTATCGGTGATAAAACAACGCTTGAGCAGCAGATTATCAAAATGCTCAGCCACATGCTTAGCTCCTGGAAGAATCGTTCCAATACCAACAATCGCAATCGGCTCAAAGACACTCGTCTTTTCGGCTACAGCTTCTTGCAGCACCGATCGGTGCAGATCACGGATCGTATAAGATCCACTGATCAAAGTGCTCACCGCACCCGCCATATAACTGCCATCCTCTTCAAACTTATCACTCTCCACCGCCAGCTTCAGTCCTCCGCGATAGAGCTTTTCATAAGCTTGCTTTTTTTCCTCAAGCTCTAAATCAGAAGAGAATATCGACCACTCTTTTGCCAACAAATCATCCGAATGGGACGTCGCCATCTGACGCACATTGCGATGCACACTCTCCCCAGTGATCACCGTATCCTCGCCCTCAATGATCGTTTGACGATAAGCCTCTGGCAAGCCGGTGAACTCCATGGCCTCTGACGTGCACAGATAAGCCGTGCCCATTTGCAGAGAAACCATCAAATCTTTCTCCAAACCATAAAAATATAACAAGGTTGCTAGCAAATCCGCAGCCCTACGGTCACGAATCCCACCAGCAAAAACCAAATGCACCTTATCCTGCAGGTTGCCATCACGGATTTCCTCCAGCACCCCCTGCCACGCACTCAACCCGCCAATATTCGAGGTATGCCCTCCTGCCTCCTCTCCCTCGACGATAAAATTGCGACACCCCATGTCATACAGCACCCTGAACATCGCTCGATTGGGAGCGTGAACCACCAGCTCCAGATCCGTCTTGAGCAATCGGTTAACGTGATCCAACTGCGGAGTTGAAATCACCACATAACTAGGACGAGTTTCCTCAAAAAGCACAATCAAAGACTCCAGATCCTCTACCGATAAAGAAAGCGCCACAAAATTGACCGCAAAAGGGAAACCGCGCGCCGCCGTCTCTCGAACAATCTCAACCGCTCGCTCCACCGCCACTCCAGCCAACGCCAAGCACGGCAAGGCCCCCTCTTTGGCAACCGCCTCGGCGAAATCTGGATGCAGAGTGATGTTCGCCATCGCCCCCTGCAAGATAGGATAGCGACTCCCCACTTTCTGCGCCGCAGGACTTGCCGCTGCAAAACAACTCGGCACCACGATTTCGCGAGGCGATAGCTGATACAGCTTCAAATACTCAAGCACATGCGACTTCCATTCTCCTGCCCACAAATCCCCTTTTTGCGAGGTCCAAAAGCCCTGCTCAAAACTGCTCTTCAAAAAAGCCAAGGGCTGCTCTTGTTGCACCTCGCGATAGGCAATCGCTTCAGGTGTTCCCCCAGCAAAAGCCAGCCGCATAATCGCATGATCCCCCAAAGAAAAACGAACCGTCTTCTCTCGATCCTCATCGCTCAACTGGTCTGCACTCAGCACGATCCCCGCCACTCCCATAGCAAGGTAAGCCTGAAACAAAGCATAACCTGTCGCACCATGAATATAAAACGGATGCTGACTTTCAGCTTTCAGCAACTGATAAATGATAAAAGCCGAGCACTCCTTGCTCGGACCAGGCGCCTCAAAACTCCGCCCGATCACGAGCGCACAATCAAGCTGATTAGCCACTTTCAGATCGTGACGATTAGCCACCTCGATAGCGATACCTGCTGGATAATCGGGCAAGGACACCTTCGACAGATCAATCAAATGACTTAGAATAACAGGTAGCTGATCCAGCCCTTTATCCGCAAGACTTTCCAGCAAAGCTAGATCGTAGATGCGCAAAACAGGATTTTTCTCATCTCGATGAATAGAGAGAGCCTGCAAATCTTGTTGATCAAAAATATTCCAAACTCGACCAGCCGAAACGTGATCACAAGGAGTGCGCGACAGCTCACGCTGATCGCCAATCAAATCATCTAAAAGAATCGCAGGGAATGGATGCTCGGAATTCATCATTTATCTTCTTTTTCGCTGTTGCAGCATCACCCCATACTTCCCCGGATGTTTCCGCACCACCTGGTCCATAAAACGGGCATCGTCTCCGATCAATACCCGCGTCGCTTTTTTCTTGATCCCATCGATGATCACCCCCGCTGCTTCCGCAGCTGTAGTTTTCACACTCTTTTCTAGCTGCGCACTCATTTGATCAAGGTCCATCGCATCACCTTCCTCACCAACCAGCAGCATGTTCCTCACCAGATTCGTTTTCACTCCACCCGGAAAGACCACCATCACCTTCACGGGTGTATCACGCAGCTCCTGCCGTATCGCCTCGGTAAACCCCCTCACCGCAAATTTACTGGTCGAATAAGCCGTCTGCATAGGCATCGCACACAAACCGTAAGCACTGGAGACATTGACCAAACTCGCCTCGCTACGTTTCAACAAATGCGGCAAAAAGGCCTTACTGCTATTCACCACTCCCCACAGATTCACATCCATCACTCTCTCAAAATCTGCATAAGCCAGTTTCTCAACCCCCACCGCATCCATCACCATGCCCGCATTGTTGATCACCACATCCACCGCACCATAGTGGCCAATCACCCTTTCAGAAAAATCATAGACCGCCTCTCGATCAGCGACATCCAAACACTGCCCATACACCTCGCCACCCCGCTCAGTCAGCTCCCGCTCAGTTTCGTTCAAACACGCTTCGTCCACATCCGCAATCGCCAAGCGCGCGCCTTCCCTAGCCAACTGCTGTGCCAGCGCCCTGCCAATCCCCGATGCTCCACCAGTGATGACCACTACCTTGTTTTTAAAAGAGTTCATTTGATCCAATACCTCAGACAGATAACCTTACAATCACCCTCATCACAAGCCTCGATAGTCCCGCCGACGATACTATCTAGCACAGCTCAGCAACACAAACTCCGCATCTCCTCCTCCATTTCAATCCATTCTCCTTTTTGTGCACGTCCATAGACTCGCGCCGCCTCGTCTTTACCACGTTTTTTAGCCCCTTTTGCTAAAACCACCGCTCGCTGCAAAATACCTTGCTCGACCACATCAAGTTGCGCCTCACTCAATCCCCCCGTATTCATCAGCTTCAACAAAGCCCACACCCGGAAGCGATCCATCGCCGGCAGCGCGAACGACAACTGATCCGCATGACCACCATGACGTATCACCAATGGCTCCGTTTCCCCCAATACCAAGCCCACAGGATGCGCCAAAGCCACCCGCAGCCACAATTCGTAATCCTCACAAACAGGAAACCTCGCATCAAAGCCACCCAACTCCTGCCACAGCTCCCTCTTCATCATCACACAAGACGGACTGATGCAACACGAGCGCACACAGTTCTCAAAAATCTCCCCCTGTGGCTGCAGTTGATGCACCTTCTTCTTAACCAGCACCCCCTTCCTCACCCAGGACTCTTCGCACTGCGAAATCCTACTCTGCTCATGCCGCTGATGCCAGCGCAACTGATGCTGCAACTTTTCCGCCACCCACACATCATCCGAATCCAAAAAAGCCAACCACTCATTCTTCGCCAGCCCCTGCCACTGCGCCCCCCTATTCCTCGCCTCCGCCGGCCCCACCTGCTGTTCCAATCTCAACCACCGATGCCCACTCGCCTCCACCCAATCCCGCACCTCACACAAATCCTCATCCGAAGCATCATCCACCACCACCAAATCAAACTCCTTATAAGTCTGCCCCAACACACTCTCCACCGCACGCCGCAACATCACCCGCCGATTATGCACCGGAATCACCACCCCCACTCGCCCCAATCTCATACCCTCATCATTCATCATTTCATCATTTCTCACTTCTCACCCCGAAACCAAAAACCCTAACAAATGCAAGGGCCAGCGATCCTGTGTCGCTGTGACATCGGTTGCCAAAATAATTTTACGATCCGCTTTGACCCCCTTAAACTGCGAGCGCCCTTTCCCCTTCCCCCCAACCTCCAAGGCAAGATTCATACTAGCGTGTTTCACTAAAAAATCTGGAGTTTTCTCACCACGCCGACCTTTCAAGTATTGAAAATCTATACCCGCCTGGCGCATCGCCAAGGCAAAAAAATCCTCCCGCAGAGCTCCCTTTGCCTCATTTGCCAACTGATGCAGTAACCGCACAGGAGGCACCAAAAGGATTTTCGGCTCTCTCAGCACATTCGTCCCAGCCGGCATCACACGCTGCAAAACAAATGCCGATTCAAAAGCTGCAGCGTATTGCTCCGCTTTATACTTAGTGATACCCAAGTTTGCCGACAAACTGGAGTAGTTTATCCCATCCACCTGAGACCTACCCACAAAACTAATCAATTTCCGCAGCTTGGATATTTCCTCTAACTTCAAACTCAACAAGGAAGGAATATCCTTTAATATAATGGTCTCTATCGTATTGCCTAACAATGGCAAAGGATCCGGCTCTTCCAAAGCGAAAGGAAGTAAGCCCCCCTCAATGTATTCTGCAAAAAAACGCTCTGCGCGTAAATGCACTGGCTTCCAGTTCCCCGCCAAAAGATCGTCCAATCCAAGAGGCTCGATAATTTTTTCGTAACGAAATTCTAGGAACTCGGCGAAGGAAAAATAATCTAAAGAATGCAACTTCACTCGTCTGGCGAGATCATAAGAAGCCCTGTGCAGAGCCAAAGCCAGCGAGCTCGTGAACACCACTCGAATCTGAAGAAAATCATAAATCTGCTTCAACCCAGCCTGCCAATGATCTAAAAAATGAATCTCATCTAGCAACAGTGTCTTATATTGATAACGCTCCGTCAGAGTCCTAGCCACTTCAAACAGATCCGTGCCCTCATCAAGAGTATCCGCAGACAAGTAAACCGCGTCGGGATCACTCGCTGCCATTTGCCTTAGTAAAATCGTCTTACCAGCTCCGCGAGGTCCAACTATTCCCACAAAGTGCTTACCACGATCCTCGAGTAGCGTTTCCAGCAACTTCCGCCGCCTGAACATCCGTCTCCCCTCGCCCTTCGCTAGCTCATGTAGATCTATAATTTGACCACAATTGTACATCTTGTTCAATGATTCTACAAGATGACCGTCATCTTGTCAAATCATTGAACAAGATGTACAAAACCTCATTACATTTCAAACTACACTCCACCATCTTCACCCCCCTCAAACCTCACAGAGTTTAAGTTTAAGTTTTCTCCAACTCAACCGCCATAGTCCCGCATAGCGAGGGGCGACGGAGGTTCACCCTTCTATTTACCCCCGCCGCATTTGGGTGTAAACTACCCCACAATGAAACCTATTTTCACCCACTTGCTCCCCCTGTTCATCCTCAGCCTACTCATCAGCTGCGGCGGACGCAATTTTGAAACCGACTGGCAACAAGCCACCGAAAGCTACCAAACCGGCAGCAGCACCAAAGACCCCGTCACCGGACCATGGCAAGGCACCTGGCTCAGCGCCTCCAGCGGACACACCGGAGAGCTCCGATGCCTCATCACCCCCATCGAAGTCAGCCAAGGAAACGGATCTTACCTCTTTCGTTATTGGGCCACCTGGGCAGGCCCCTTGCAAGGCGGCTTCGACGCCGCATTCGAAATCGAAAAGATGGGAACCCAATACCATGTGCAAGGCACACAAAGTCTAGGAGCCTTTGGTTCCTTCCAACATGAAGGCGTCATCCAAGGCAGCCATTTCGAAGCCGACTACCACTCCTCCACCGGCGACCACGGCAACTTCGTCCTCCGCCGCCCTCCGCCCCAATAACCCCTCCATCCATGTAAGCTCCCTCTTGATTTCAAACTTCAATCCCCCCTCCACATTCCACATTCCACATTCCACATTCCACATTCCACATTCCTAATTCCTAACTCATAATTTATAATCCCCCCCCTTCATGAGCTTCATGCCCTTCATGGTGAATCCCCCTCTGCGAGTTTCTACTGCCCGCTCCCCCATCGAAGTTTAAGTTTAAGTTCAGGTCTAAGTTTTTCCTAACTCCCCCCCCTTCATTATCCATTGCCCATTACCAATTATCCATTATCAACCTCTTCCTTTGCCTTCGGGTTATTTCCTCCAGCTGCCTCTCTTCGTCCGGCTGCGTTCTTTGCGCCTTTGCGAGATACCCTCTTCATTTTCATCCCCTCACTTCTCACTTCTCACTTCTCACTTCTCATCGCGGCTCCGCAAAAAACACCTTCAGCCCAATTTCCGCATACGCCGCACCCACATCCTCCCTCATCTTCTTCGCATCCCGCTCACTCATCAGTGCCGGTTTCGCCCGTGCATTAGCAATCGCGAACACATCAATCGGTCCCCCATCCGTATTCGTTTTCAGAATCTCAGGCACCACCAACTTCTTAGGAGCCTGCATCATCGTCGGTTTCTCACCCACCTCGATACGCTCCCCCTCAGCCACCCCGTCCGCCACCTGCTGGTTATATTTTTTGATCCGCTCATTATACGCCTTCCTCTCTTCCAAAAGCGTCTTCCCCGCCGCATTATAAGCATCCACCTCACGGTTGAACTTCTCCCTCTTAACCTCAAATTCCTTCACCGCAGCATTGTATTCATCGATGTACAGATTTGTATCCGTCTTCGCCCTACCCATCAACTTAAGATAAGCAGCCACCGCCTCCCCCTGCCCACCCCGATCCATACGCACAAAATAATGCACCCACAGCATCGCCGACAAATAATCCTCCATCGTCCCCTTCCACGCCCCCTCATCATCAGGATCTGATAGATCATCAGGACTGATCATGCGCAGCGTCATGCCCGCATACTTCCCCTTCAAACGCTCCTTCAATCCTCGCGTCGAATTTTTGAACTCAAACCGCCCATTCTGATACGGCACCGAAGCCATGTACTCCGCCATCCCCTCAGTGAACCACAACGGAGTCAGCACCAACCAGTCATGCATCATCTGATGCGTGATCTCGTGAATCAAAGTCGACGTATCCGACGTCCGTCGCAAAGTCATCTGCCCCCCCTTTTCCACCGCCCCGATCGAATCATAAGGCACCCAAATCTTCTTGCGCTTAGGCAGATACACACCCGCCACCTTCATCCCAGGCTCCACCGTGATATAGTTAGCGATCTCCTGCTGAAAAGAGCTCGCATACATGAAACGCGCACGAAACTTCACATCCCCACCAGGCGGACGAGGATTCAGCCCCAACGGCAGTTGCACAATAGCCTGGTAAGTCCCCTCAAACACCTTAGCCGCCTCCGAGATGAACGACTTACCCACCTTCGACTCCGACACAAAAATGAAATGCGGCGTCTTGAACTCAAAATCCCGCCCCTCCACCACCACCGGCAGCTCAATCCTCGTCTCCTCCGGCATCTCCTTCGCCTCAAAATCCCGCCCCACCTTTTTCATCTTATCCAGATACCCCCGATCCCCCGCGCTCAGTTGATCCGGCTGCACCACCAACAGCCTACCATTTTTCAAGCGCAGCTTAACTTCACTACCCTCAAAGCTCACCAAAGAAGCCTGCACCGTCTTCCCCTGCGAACTAGTCCACTCCCGCAAAGGATTTTTCTCCTGCGCCACCACAACCATCATCCCCCCCTCCATCACCAGCACCACCCACAGCACCACCCAACAACCTCCACCAAAGCCAGCAAACCTCTTCACCCAAAAATTTTGATCAAACAATATCCTCATAGACCCCAACCCTAGCAAACCCACCCCACCCCCGTCAAACAACTCCCACAAAATTCCATATTCCTAATTCAATCCCCCTCCCATCAACAATCCATTCTCCCTTCGTCTCCCCCCGTGGCATGGATTGGCAATCCGTGATCTCCCCCTCTTCACATCAAAAATCAACAATCATCAATCGCC
>JAKISY010000035.1 GCA_021648365.1 Verrucomicrobiales bacterium | reverse complement strand
GAGTTTTGTTTGGATTCAAGGCGAACTTCGACAGAGTTTAGCGGGCTAAATGAGTCGAATTTCAACGCAGAAGCCAGACAAAAATCGAAGCGGAGTTGGGTAAGTTATTTTTGAGCGGCTCCTAAGCAAAACTATCTTCTTCATGCCTTTCATGTGCTTCATGGTGAGAGAAGCTTGGCTGAAGGCGCGCTCAATGTGCTGGGCCGCTGGGGACGAAGACGCTTTGCATGCCGGCGGCGTTGGCGGCGTCGATGCCGGCTTTGCCGTCTTCGAAGACGAGGCATTTTTCTGGAGCGATGCCCATTTTTTCTGCTGCAAGCAGGAACATGTCGGGGGCAGGTTTGCCTCGTTCGACATCCGCTGGGGTGACGATGATTTCGAAAAAGTGATCGAGGTCGACTATTTTAAGAGAGGGAGCGACGAGGGTGATGTCGCTACCCGAAGCGACGGAGACGGGAAGCTTGCCATGGATGGATCGTAGCACGTCGGCGACGGCATGCACGGCTTCTAGTTCGTGCATGTGCTGAAAGAAGTATTCCAGCTTGTGGTCATGGATGGAATCGGCGTCGAGCTTGCAGCCGTGTTCGGCATTGAGTTCAGCTACGGTCTCGCGATCGGGCACGCCTGCGCTGGCGTAAAAACGTTTTTCTGAAAACTCAAAGGGGGCATCGTGGTGGATGAATGACGCTGACCATGCACGGTAGTGCAGTGGCATGGAGTCCACCAAGGTGCCATCGCAGTCAAAGATGTAGCCTTCGAAGTCGCCTTGAGGAAAAGTCAGCGTCATGGGCTTTAGGAGTTGTTAGAATCGGAACTGCTGCTTTCGGAGGTCGATAACAGGTGCTCAGTGCCGCTTTTATCTGAAGCGGAGAAAAATTTGCGAAAGAGTTTGCGAGGGATGCTTTTGCCTTCTTCTTCCAATTCGATATCTTGCAGTGCTGTATTTTTGGCGTTCTCCCATGCTGCGGAAAATCCTGGGGCGGTGACATACATGCTCTTTTCTGCGCGGGAAAAAATTTCCAGCTCTCGTTCGAGTGTTTGCACGGAGTTTTCGCCGCTGCCTTTGACTTTGATGCGCAGGTTCTCGTTCTCTTCTTTGAGCTGTTCTTTTTCTTTTTTTAACTCACCTAGGTGCTGCGCTTCGATTTCGACTTTGTCACTCAAGTTGCGGCGCAGGCGCTTGAGTTCCATTTTGGTTTTGAAGTGTCCCCACAACGAGAGCGCTAAAAATACCATGCCGAGGGCGAACCCCCAGAAGAACGGGCTAGAGAAGATTGGTTTTAAAGATTCCATGATGCTGCATTATAGCCCGAACTGCACAGAGGTAAAGAGGGAGAAATTCTTAAAAGCGATGCTTTGCAAAGAGCTGGCTTCGGTCTAGTCTGCTGTTGCATGTTTGATATACGAGAAAAACCGGATATGGTGGAGCGCGCCTTCTTGATAGGTGCCTATTTTAGACGCGATGACGAGGCAGAGGCCGCTAGTTTGTTGGAGGAGTTGGAGGAATTGGTGCGCACCTTAGATATTGGTATCGTCGAATCCCATTTGGTTTTTATCCGGGATCAGAGTAAGCGCTACTTGACGGGTTCGGGCAAGGCGGAGGAGTTGATGCAGCGGGCGAAGGAGCTCAAATGCGACGCGATCGTTTTTGATAATGAACTGAGCCCTTCGCAGCAGCGTAATTGGGAATCCGAATCTGACGTGTGCGTGCTCGATCGCGAGGAGGTGATTCTGGATATTTTTGCAATGCGCGCGCGGACGCGGGAGGCGGCCTTGCAAGTGCAGTTGGCGCGGATGCGCTATTCGCTGCCTCGCTTGGCGAAGATGTGGACTCACTTGGATCGTCAGGGCGGAGGTTCGGGGGGCGGCAAGGGTGGCGCGGCGGCGGCGCGTGGTGAAGGGGAGAAACAGATCGAGGTGGATCGCCGTTTGGCGAGGAAGCGGATCAGTATGGTGGAGAAGGAATTGGATACGGTGCGCACCCAGCGGGCGACGCAGCGAAAGGAGCGGACTCGCGAGGGCTTGCCGCATGCGGCGATTGTGGGTTACACCAATGCAGGCAAGTCGTCTTTGCTCAATCGTCTCGCGGATGCTGATATCTTGGTGGAGGACAAATTATTCGCTACTCTGGATCCGACGACTAGGAGGATTGAGCTACCAGATGGGCAGGCCTTGTTATTGACCGATACGGTGGGGTTTGTGCGTAATCTTCCGCATCGTTTGGTCGAGGCTTTTAAAGCGACTTTAGAAGAGTCGGTGCTGGCGGATTTTTTGATTCACGTGCTAGATGCTTCGGCGGAGAATGCGGAGAATTTTTATCAAACGACGCTAGATGTGCTGCGGGATTTAGGTGCGGAAGGAAAACCGATGGTTTTGGCGATCAATAAAATAGACTTACTGCAGGACGATGCGGACGGCTTGCAGCGCTTGCATGAATTGCGGGGAATTTATCCAGAAGCTTGTTTTGTTTCGGTGAAGACAGGAGAAGGGATCGAGGAATTGATTCTGCGAGTGAACGAATTGAATCATGATCGAGTCTCTCGCTTGGAGTTGCGTATCCCGCAGGCGCGACAAGACCTGATGGCCTTACTGCATCGGGATGGGAAGATTTTGGAGCAGGGTTACGAAGGCAATGATATACTGCTAACTGCAATCGTGCCTAAGGCGCAGTTGCATCATTTTAATGGCTTTGACGCCAGTTGATGACTAGGACTGCTGTGGTCTTGGCATGGTTGGGCGCAGTCTTACTGAGCTTAACTGGCTCGGGTTGTGTGGTGAGTCGCGGGGTGATGCCGCTGGGGGAGGTTTCTAGTAAGGCGGCGACGGAAGCTCGATCGTTCTCACTGGTGACTTGGAATGTGCACAAAGCGAAGGATGAAGCTTTTGTTCAGGAGGTGACGGGCTTGTTGACAGGGCTTCCGCGTGATGAATCGGTGATCCTATGTTTGCAGGAAGTGCGCTCTAGCACTTATCAGTTGATCAAGGAATCTTATGCTGGTCAGGTTTCGGGACACTATACGCCGTCATGGCGCTATCCCTTCTCAAAAAGTTCGACGGGGGTGCTTAGTATAGCCAATGCAGGTTTACTGGATGCCAGGGCACAGCAGATGCTTGCTCCAGGGCGTGAGTTGGGTTTTATCTCGCCTAAGGTATCCTTGCAATCTGGTTTGTTGCTTGGTGGACGGAAACGGGTTCACCTGATCAATGCTCATGGATTGAATTTTGTATCGAAGGCAGTGTTTGTGCAACAGTTGCAGCAGATTTTCGCGCCACTTCACAGCGATCAACTGCCCGCGATGGTAGCGGGAGATTTTAATGTGTGGAGTGAAGGGCGGTTGAGATTATTGAGAGAAAAGGCAAAACAAGCGGGTTTAGTCGAAGTGGTGAATCGAGATCCAGGAAAAACTCCTGCGCCTGCTTGGATGGGGAGGTTAAAGGGGGTTGGAGGCTATGATCCAGATTTGCATTTGGATCGGATTTTTACCCGAGGGCTTGAAGTGTTGGATTGTTATTCCATCAAAAAATCGCAAAGCTCGGATCATTTGCCGGTGGTGATGCGGTTCAAGTTGTGAGGCTATTTTGTGTCATTTGGCACAAAATAACAAGGGAAAGGGCTTGTGTTTTATTGGGAAGGAGGTCAGTCTGCGCGAATAGGAAGTGCCTTGGGTAAGATTCTCCTTCAATGAGAAGAAGAGGGAAGGTGATTTGTTAGTAGATAGTTGAACTATCCTGCAATGTCACGAGGCTCCTATGATTCATGCCTAAGAAAAACCAACTATTACCAATCATGTTTAAGAATAAAACTCAATCGATCCTCTTGATCACCACGGCTGTGGTGGCAACTTTGCTGAGCACGTCGCTGCAAGCAGATGACTCAAAAGATACCAGCGCTTCGGTCTCAACGGAGGCAAAACCTGCAACAGATATGACCGATGCCGATGCTATCGCGAAGAAGCTGGCAAATCCGATTGCTTCGATGACGAGTCTGCCTTTGCAGAGCAATTTTGATTTTGGTGGTGGGCCTGATGGTGACGGTTTTCAGTATAAGGCGAATTTCCAGCCGGTGATTCCGTTTTCGCTAAGTGAGGATTGGAACTTAATCACTCGAACCATTATTCCTTTTGTGTATCAAGAGAATGTGATCGGAGATACCAGTCAGAACGGATTTTCTGATACCGTATTTAGTGCGTGGCTTTCCCCTGCCGAGCCGACTGCGAGTGGTTGGACTTGGGGTGTAGGCCCTGCTTTTTTGATCCCTACTGGGACTAATAATTTTTTGACGGCAGATCAGTGGGCGGCGGGCCCGACGGCGATTGCTTTGCGCCAAACTAAGTATTTCACTTATGGCGCATTGGTCAATCAGCTGTGGGCGTTTTCTGGTGAAA
Source organism: Verrucomicrobiales bacterium (assembly GCA_021648365.1). GTDB lineage: Bacteria > Verrucomicrobiota > Verrucomicrobiia > Verrucomicrobiales > DEV007 > JAADHD01. Next base: position 35,347 of record JAKISY010000035.1, on the reverse strand, counting down.
ATAATCGCGAATCTGTGAACCAAATGTTCGTGCAACCATTTTTGGTTTACCTGCCAGGAGGCGGCTGGACGATTTCCCTGAATACAGAAAATACTTATAATTTCACCACCAATCAGTTCACGATTCCTATCAACCTGGCGGTCAATAAAATGTTTAAGATCGGCAAAGTGCCCGCGCAGTGGCAACTCGGTGCAAGGTATTATGCAGAGGCTCCTGAGAATGGACCTAAGTGGGGCTTGCGCGCTAGCTTGACGCTCATCATTCCTAAATCCTGAAGCAGGGGGCAACCAGCCTCCTTTCTATGAAGGATAATAAAACACGGCTATTGCTCAATGGGAAAAAAGCTGGTCTCAAAGAGGTGAGAGATGCTATCGCTGCAGTTCGGCAAAGCTACCCTGAGCTCGAAGTGAGAGTGACCTATGAAGCGGGCGATATCCAGAGGCTGCTGCGTGAAGCGATAGCAGAAGGGGTGGGCCGGATCATCGCAGGTGGGGGAGATGGAACGGTCAATGAGGTCGCGGATGCTTGGATAAATTTTGCTAACGATGAAGATAGTCAATATGAGCTAGAGGTGGGAATATTCCCTCTAGGCACAGCCAATGATTTTGCTCGGGCATGCGATATCCCTTTGGATTTGACGGAAGCTCTCACGCTTGCGGTAAGTGGCAACAGTGTGGCGGTGGACGTGGGCAAAGCGAATGAGCGTTATTTCATCAACGTCGCCTCGGGCGGGTTTGGAGCCGAGGTCACGGTTGATACCCCGGTTGAGTTGAAGAACTTTCTTGGCGGCGGGGCTTACACCTTAACCGGCTTGGTTAAAGCGGTAGGATTTACGCCCTACACGGGAACGCTCACCACCCAAAAGGGGAGTTTTCCCGGAGCGATGATTGTTGGCGCTATTTGCAATGGGCGACAAGCGGGAGGTGGGCAGGTGCTCGCTCCGCAGGCGGTGATCAACGATGGTTTGTTGGATGTGATGATGATAGCCAATTTTGCTGCGGAAAATCTCGCTCAAGTGATTAGAGAAATCAAAAACCTTTCGCCCGAGGGAGAATTTGCTACGCTGATTCAGGAGCCTTGGGTGGAGATCGAATCGGAACAAAAAATCATCCCGTTCAATTTGGACGGCGAACCTTATCGCGCCAAAAAGATTCGTTTTGAGGCACTGCCTTCAGCGATCAAGCTGGTGCTTCCCGAATCCTGTCCGTTGTTGGGCTAAGGTTGGAAAAGGGTGCGGCGGAAGGCAAACAAGCTGCTTTGATCCATTGATCATGTGAGCATTGCTTTTTGCTGGAAGGTGAAAGATAATGTGATTGTGATCGTGATCGCGAGCTTTAATTCTGATGATAAATTTATTACCTCACCCTTCCAGTTTACTGATTCTGCTGCATTTGGTGGTGGTGGTGGGTTTCAGTCTGCGGGTGATCATGCAGCGACCTGCCACTGGAGTGGCCTTGGCTTGGTTGTTTTTTATCGCCGCGATCCCTCTGGCGGGTTGCATCAGCTATCTTTTGATTGGCGAAAAACGGATTCCACCCGAACGCAAACAACGCCTAGCTCGTCTGCGCGAATCTTATGCTAGCTTGGTAGAAGTGCTGAGCAAAGAGAAGCCGAGCGCGGTGGATTGGAGCCGCCATTCACAGCGAGCTAGGGAGATGGATCGCATGGGGCGGTATTTGGTGGGTTTGCCCACGGTCAGCGGCAGCACGGGGAGGATGTTTTCCGAGACTGAGTTGAGTTTGCAGGGGATAGCGGACGATGTGGATGCTGCTGCTTACAGCGTATTGATGGAGTTCTATATCTACCGCAAGGGTTTGTTGCACACCAAATCGATCACGGCAGACCGTCGAATTTCGATGTTTGGCACTGTTAATCTGGACATGCGCTCCTTGTGGATCAACTATGAGGTGGCGGCATTTGTGTATGGTGGAGAGTTTGGCGAGCAGTTGCAAAAATTACAACAGTCTTACATCGATGACTCAGATCTGCTGATTGCGGAAGAATGGGCAAGGAGCTCGGACTGGCAGCGTTTTCTTGAGAACACCTTCCGCCTCACTAGCCCGGTATTGTGACTGCTCTGAGTCTCATGATTGTGAGATTGACGCAAAAAAAACGGCGATGCTTAGCATCGCCGTTTTGGGTGAAGTTGTGTGTGTAGAATAGGTTTATTTCACCAATTGAACTTCACTCGGACGCCAGGTTTTTTCTATCCAAGGTTTGAGTGGGCCGTAGATTCTAAGGATCGGGAACCAGCTTTTGCCGGGGATGGTCTGCAACCAGTTTTTCTCAAACCCTTTGGGAGCGGTAGGTCCAAAATAGACATCGTAGGAGCCGTCGTCATTTTTAACAAAACCTTTGCTTTGACTTCCCACGGTGGGGAAGGCTTGGTCGGTTTGCAACTGAGAACGGGTTTGAGTATCGTAGATGGTGACTGCCCAGAAATCCTTGGCTGGCACGTCTTTGGGTAAGTGCAGTTTGTAGGTTTTGGAGCCATCCAAGGCTTGGTGCTCGGAGTCCTTGAAAGCGATGGCATAGTCAGAGCCTTTGCCTTCTCGGGTCACTGCCATGGCGGGGGTCACTCCAGTGTAGGTGTAGTGGAAAAAGACCCGCGCATCCGTTTCGAGAGCGCCGTCATAGGTGAAAAAGACATTCTTACCGGGGTAAGCCATGATCCATTCGCTTTTGGTATCAGGGTAAACATAGACTCTTTCCATGCGGGGATACCAGGTGATCGAGCGGGCGGCGGCATTGCCGATCGCTACGGCGTCAGTGAGGATTTTTTTCATCCGTTCATCAGGGGCGAACTCCTTGCCTTTGACGATGCCGATGGAAGCAAACAGGCCGCGGGTCTCAGGGTCGAGTAATCCAATGGACTCTTCCTGCACTAGATGATTGAGGTGTTCGTAAAAACTGTAGTCATTGGTATGAATGGTATTAAAGGCTTTGCCCGAGGCGCTGATGTATTCCACCGCCTTGGGATGATCCTTTTGTGAGAGCGGATAGACCTTCAAATGGTCTTTGACGTTTTTGACTGCCACATCCACTCCTTTGGAAATGTTGCCACGCATGAATAACCACACGCCGTAGGTGCGGGGTTTGACGACAAAATAACCTTCGGGCACGTCGCCTTCATATTCGGGAGGCAATACCAGGTATTTGCCACCTTTACCATGATCGGGACCTGCGAGTCCGGCATCGCCGATGTAGCGGAACCAAGCGTCGTTGAACGCGCCTAACATGCCAGGTGGGACTTCAACCACCATCGGGCCGTCAACCTTGGTGTCCAGATGGGGTAGGATGTAGAGCGTGGAGGTATTGGCGGTGAGAAACAGCGCCTTGGAATCCATCAAGTGATCAAAGATCATCACTTGTCCGTTTTTGCTCACGCCCAATGAGTCAGGGCCGCGACGCAGTCCTTGTAGAGACGCTCCAGGGATGCCTTTGAGAAAGACTTCCACGCCACGGGCACGGTCGAGGTAGTCATAGACCTTGTCGGCGGTTTCTTTGCTCGGCACACCGTCGAAAAAGTCGAGCGTGCCGATGGAGCTCTCCACTTTGTCTGGAGTGGTGATGCCGGCAGGAATATCGGTGGTATTTTTAAAACTGTCAGCGGCGTAGGTGGATCCTGCGACCAGAGCCATGATGGTGGCGGCGATGACAGGTTTGAATGGGTGTTTAGGTATAGATTTCATTAGATAGTTGATTAGATTGATTCACATGACACGATATTTTTTCGGAGGAAGACGGGAACCGCAGATGACGCAGATGGGCGCAGATAAAAGGGGTTAAAATTTAAAAACATCTGCGGAATCTGCGCAATCTGCGGTTAAATATTTTTTTGCTGTGTTGTGTGAGATGGATTGGGTTGATAGAGTCGCTTGGCGCGAAACGCTGCGCAGATAGGCAGAGCCAATGGTTACATTTATTTTACCATTTCCAATTCGGGACGTTTCCAGCTTTTGTCGAGGTAGTTATCTTTGGGCTGATAGAGGCGCAGGATGAAGGTCCAGTCTTTGAAAGTCTCCATGTAGTTGTCTTGTGATGGGTCGCCACCGAAGTGGATGATCACGCTGCCATCGTCGTTCGTTTTGGCAAATTGCGAGTTGATGTTATAAGTCTCGGTTTGCGCAAAACCACCTTTGTCATACACCGTGATAGACCAGAAGGCTTTGGCTGGCACATCTTTGAGCGTTAGGGTTTGTGGAGCATCGCTAGTAGGGTAATAATCGATGTAAGCGGCTTGGTCAGGCGTGAACCCTCCCCAACCGATGGCGGTTCCACAGTTGTGCTCTTTGAGTGTGCGTTCGCCTTTTTTGCCAAAATAAAGGTCCGGGCTGATTTTTTCATCTTTGGCGATTTTTTGATACTTCTCGCGCATCTTGAGGATCTCATCTTTGTCCCACTGATGCGAAGCTGTGTAGCTGCCCTTGGATTTTTGTTTGACGGCGATTTTCTTTTGCACCGCAATCGCCGCTGCGAGGTCTTTCGGGTCACGCACGTTGGCTTGAGTGCGAACAACGATGATGCAATACTTGGTGCCTACGTTTTCTTTGGTCAGTTCGTATTCACCAGGTTTGGTTAGCGCGAAGGGGTTGTAATGTTCCTCGGACATCACCCATGCGGTGTGGTAGCGCCCGCCCGTTTCAGGCATCACGATGGTCGCGGGTTCGGTCAGATCAAAAACTCCCCACGAGTAAATCGTATCGAAGTTAGAGCGCATGATGGTTTTATCTTTGGGATCCGCTCCTTTGGGAATATGCCACCAGACTCCGACGCCATCGGTGCCCGTGTTTTTGGCTATCTTTTGCACATATTCGCCGATGATCACTTGGGTTTCCGCGAGGCTGTAGTTTTCATCGGTGACAGGGGTGGTTTTTGCGGCCGTTTCTGTGGAGGATTTGGTTGAGGATTCAGCACTAGGGGCGGCGGGCTTTTTATCGCTATCACTACAGGACACAGCGAGTAGGGATGCGGATGCAAGGATTGAGGTGAGTGTGGTTTTATTCATGAGGTCGATTTTAGTTCAATGGCAGGTAGTTATATAGCGTCGGGTAAGACGGATTTCAGGAAAATGTATTCGTTTTTTTTGACGTTTAAACTGCAGATGGCAATGGAAGGGATTCAGATCGGTGTTCCCTTGCTTCCGGCTGCGTGTTGTGCCTACGAATCGAAGAATAAGGGGAGGGCTGTGCTCGTGGCAAGCTTTGCTTTGATAAGAGGTGGTTAAATTATTAGCTAGCTATCTTTTACTCGACTGGACACAGCTTTGGTTTAACCTTTTTTATACTACGATGCCATCCTCAAAAACCAGCTACAGTTCCCATCCAGCTTCCCCGTCACCAGTCGTCAAGGAAGGGGATATCGAGGACGATTTCATCGCAAAGCTCACCAGCCTCAAATACAAGCACCGCCCCGATATCCGCGACCGCGACGCCCTGGAAGCCAACTTCCGCGAAAAGTTCCAAGCTCTCAATGCCGTCACCCTCACCGACAGCGAGTTCGCCCGCCTGCTCGACGAGATCACCACCCCGGACGTCTTCAAATCCGCCCAGATCCTGCGCACCCGCAACAGCTTCGAGCGCGACGATGGCACCCCGCTCAACTTCACCCTCGTCAACATCAAGGACTGGTGCAAAAACACCTTTGAAGTCGTCAACCAACTGCGCATCAATACCCGCAGCAGCCACCACCGCTACGATGTCATCCTCCTCATCAACGGCATCCCCGTGGTGCAGATCGAGTTAAAAACCCTCGACGTCAGCCCGCGCCGCGCGATGCAGCAGATCGTCGATTACAAGAAAGACCCCGGCAACGGCTACACCAATACGCTGCTCAGCTTCATGCAGCTCTTCATCGTCAGCAACCGCAGCGATACCTGCTACTTCGCCAATAATAACAACCGCCACTTCGCCTTCGACGTCGACGAAAAATTCCTGCCCGTTTACCAATTCGCCGACCGCGACAACCAAAAGATCACCCGCCTCGACCAGTTCGCCGACCACTTCCTGCCCAAATGCACCCTCGGCGAGACCATCAGCCGCTACATGGTGCTCGTCGCCAGCGAGCAGAAGATGCTGATGATGCGCCCCTACCAGATCTACGCCGTTAAAGACATCATCAACTGCATCCACCAGAACAGCGGCAACGGCTACATCTGGCACACCACCGGCAGCGGCAAGACGCTCACCTCCTTCAAAGCCTCCACCCTGCTCAAGGACAACCCCGACATCGAGAAATGCCTCTTCGTTGTCGATCGCAAAGACCTCGACCGCCAGACCCGCGAGGAGTTCAATAAATTCCAAGCAGGCTGCGTCGAGGAAAATACCAATACCGCCACCCTCGTGCGCCGCTTACTCTCGGACGACTACGCCGACAAGGTCATCGTCACCACCATCCAGAAGCTCGGCATCGCGCTCAACGAAGGCAGCCCGCAGAACCAGCAACAAAAACAATCCAAGCGGGCAACTTACAAAGAGCAACTCGCCCCCCTGCGCGACCAGCGCATCGTCTTCATCTTCGACGAATGCCACCGCTCTCAGTTCGGCGAGAACCACCGCGCCATCAAAGCCTTTTTCCCCAACTCCCAACTCTTCGGCTTCACCGGCACCCCCATCTTTGAGCAAAACGCCACCGCCCGCCAGATCGAAGGCGACGAGCTCACCTACAAGACCACCGCCGACATCTTCGAGAAAGAACTGCACAGCTACACCATCACCAACGCCATCGAAGATCGCAATGTGCTCAAGTTCCAGATCGACTACTTCAAGCCCGAGGGAGAGACAGCACTCAAACCTGGCGAACCCCTCGCCAAGCAAGCCGTCATCGAAGCCATCCTCGCCCGCCACCACGCCGTCACCGCAGGGCGCAAGTTCAACGCCCTCTTCGCCACCGCCTCCATCAACGACGCGATCGAATACTACCAGCTCTTCCGCAGCCTCCAGGCCCAGCGCCAAGCAGACGACCCCGACTTCCGCCCGCTGAATATCGCCTGCGCCTTCTCCCCACCCGCCGAGGGCGATAAAGATGTCAAACAACTGCAAGAAGACCTGCCGCAGGAAAAAGCCGACAATAAGCAAGAGCCCGACAAAAAAAAGGCAGCGCTCGAAGCCATCATCCAGGACTACAACACGCAATACAGCACCAATCACCGTATCACCGAGTTCGACGCCTACTACCAAGACGTGCAGGATCGTATCAAAAGCCAACAATTCCCCAACAGCGACCATCCACACAGCGAGAAAATCGACATCACCATTGTCGTCGATATGTTGCTCACTGGCTTCGATTCCAAATACCTCAACACCCTCTACTGCGACAAAAAACTCAAATACCACGGCCTCATCCAAGCCTTCTCCCGCACCAACCGCGTGCTCAACGATACCAAGCCCTCCGGAAAAATCCTCGACTTTCGCCAGCAGCAAGACGCCGTCGATGAAGCGATCAAGCTCTTCTCCGGCGGACAAGGTGAGGCAGCCGCCCGCGAGATCTGGCTAGTCGATCCTGCCCCCGTCGTCATCGGGCAGCTCGGCGATGCCGTCAACCAGCTCGGCGAGTTCATGAAATCCCAAAGCCTCAGCTGCGCCCCCGAGGACGTGCCCAAGCTCAAAGGCGACATTGCCCGCAGCCAGTTCGTGCAAAAATTCAAAGAAGTCCAGCGCCTCAAAACCCAGCTCGACCAATACACCGACCTCAGCGACGAGCAGCAGACCAACATCGAAGCCACCCTGCCCGCCGAGCAGCACCGCGCCTTCCGAGGTGTTTACATCGACACCGCCCACGCGCTGAAAAAAGTCCAAGACACCGGCGGCGACAACACCCCGCCCGAAGTCGAAGAACTCGATTTCGAGTTCGTGCTCTTCGCCTCCGCCACCATCGACTACGACTACATCATGGAACTGCTCGCCAACTACTCCCAGGAAGCACCTGGCAAGCAAAAGATGACCCGCGAGCAAGTCATCAGCCTGATCGCCTCCGATGCCAAATTCGCCGACCAGCGCGACGACATCACCGCCTACATCAACCAGCTCAAACCCGGCGGCGGCCTGAGCAAAGAGCAAATCGTGACTGGCTACGAAACCTTCAAAACCGAGAACGAATCCAAAGAACTGCAAACCCTCGCAAAAACCCACGGACTCGAAGCCAGCGCCCTAGAGGAATTTGTCACCGAAATACTCCACCGCTTCGTCTTCGATGGCCAAACCCTCACCGACCTCATGGCACCGCTCGACCTAGGATGGAAAGAACGCCGCACCCGCGAACTCGCCCTGATGGCGGAGCTAGTGCCATTGTTGAAAAAACGAGCGAATCAACAAATCATATCCGGCCTTTCCGGATATGAAAGTTAATCTCTCAAACACCAAAAAATGAGCCGCAAATTGCCATCGAAGAAACCCAACAAGTTCATCTCTGAAATTAAAGAGATTCTCACGCAAGCGCGCACCCATGCACGCACGGCGGTGAACTCCGCCATGGTGGCGGGCTATTGGAAAATCGGTGAACGCATTGTAGTCGAAGAACAAAAGGGAGAGCAAAGAGCCACCTACGGGAAACAAATACTCAAGAACCTCGCGGAAGCACTCTCGACTGAGTTTGGCAAAGGGTTGGACGAACGCGAGTTGCGCCGAATACGTCAATTTTATCTCACTTTCCCAATTCGGGACACAGTGCGCCCCGAATTGAGCTGGAGCCACTATCGTTTATTGATCCGCATCTCTGATGAAACCGCGAGAACGTATTACATGCAAGAAGCCGCAGAGCAGCAGTGGAGCTACAGAACCCTAGAGCGAAATCACAAAACCCTTTACTATCAAAGGCTGGTCAGCTCGCAAGAACAAGAGCCCGTCCAGAAAGAGATGGAGGAGAAAACAGCTCACAGGAAAGACCTGAATTTGGATTTCATTAAAGATCCTTACGTGATGGAGTTTTTACAGCTAACAACCAGCCAGAGTTACACTGAAAAAAAGCTAGAACAGGCATTGCTGGATAATTTGCAAAAGTTTCTACTAGAGTTAGGCAAAGGCTTTTCATTTGTTGCGCGTCAACGGCTGATACGCACAGAAACCTCAGACTTCTATATCGATCTCGTTTTCTATAACTACATCTTAAAGTGTTTTGTTCTTATTGAGCTCAAAACAAGTGCCATCACTCATGCTGACATCGGTCAATTGGATATGTATGTGCGTATGTTTGATGATTTACAAAAAACTGAAAGCGACAACCCAACGATTGGCATCTTACTCTGCACAGAAACCGACCAGATGATGGCAAAGTATTCCGTGCTTCATGAGAATAAACAACTGTTTGCGAGTAAATACATCCCATTCCTGCCCAGTGAAGAAGAGCTCATTGCTGAGATTGAACGTGAAAAGCGATTGGTTGAAGAAGCATAAAAATCAAACACAGAAGAAAGTCAGAATTTAGAAATGAGAAGTGAAAAAAATACAGATGAGCAGCCGCAAGCAATTGGGGAGCTGGCTTTTGCGCTTGCAGCGCGGGTGGTGAAGTGTGCCCGACCCAACCGGGTATCCTATAAACACCATCAACCAGCCCTAAAAGGGCGACCTTCTTCGGCGAGCGTATCCTCTGGGATTAGACCGCCCCTTCAGGGCTCCGATCCTGTTGAACCTTCCATCCCCTGGGCGTTGCCCAGGGCTGACATAGCCCGCACCTTCGGAGCTAACCGATGCAGCATTGATTTAATCCCTAATTCTAACTTCTAAATTCTAACTTCCCCCGCCCCAACGGGGCAAACTACGACAGCCCAGGGCAACGCCCTAGGAACCATCACCCCACCATCACCAAGCCCTGAAAGGGCGCTCTAATTTCACTCACATGCCCACCACGATAAAAAATAAACCTCTGCTGCCAAAATTGCGATTTCCGGAGTTTCGGGGGGATGGGGCGTGGGAGGAGCGTCGCCTTGGCTACTTCCTTAATGAGCATAAAATAAAGAGTGACGGGAAGTGCGAAGTTCATTCCGTTTCGGTTCATAAAGGTGTTATCAACCAGAAGGAGCATCTTGGGCGCAGTTTTGCGGCAAAGGATACATCGAACTACCACCTAGCTCACCCGAATGATGTGATCTACACAAAAAGCCCGACTGGTGATTTCCCGTTTGGAATTGTTAAGAAAAGCCGTCTGAATCAGAATGTCATAGTCTCCCCGCTTTACGGCGTCTTCACTCCAATTTCATCTGGAATTGGACATATTGTGGATTGCTTTTTCGAATCACCACAGAGAGCTTTTAAGTATCTCGATCCCATTACGCAAAAAGGTGCAAAAAACACGATCCAAATCACAAATCAAGGTTTCCTATCAGGATTGGTTCTGTTTCCGGATAATCTCCCCGAACAACAAAAGATCGCCGAGTGCCTCGGCTCCTTGGATGAGCTGATCGCCGCGCACAGCAGCAAGCGCGCCGCCCTGCAAGACCACAAAAAAGGCCTGCTCCAGCAACTCTTTCCCAAAAGAAGTGAGAATTTAGAGCCGGAACGGAGTGGAGACAGCCGCAGGCAACTGAGCAGTGAGAAGGATTACGTCCCCGCCCTCCGCTTCCCCGAGTTCCAGAATGCGGGGGCGTGGGTGGAGACTAGCATTCAGGATTTAATTGATAGAAAATATATCATTGGTCATTTAGACGGAAATCATGGCGCGTTGTACCCTCGTGCGGAGGAGTTTTCTAAAGAAGGCGTTCCTTATATTACTGCCAATGACTTTGGGGACGGGCGCGTGAGCTTCGATAGCTGTAAATTTTTACCAAAGGAAAGGGCTCTACTTTTCAAAAAAGGCGTGGCAAAAAATGGCGACATTTTATTTGCCCATAACGCGACTGTTGGCCCAGTAGCAAAACTATCTACGAGTTTAGATTTTGTCATTCTAAGTACTACCGCCACTTACTTTAGGTGTGATCAAACTCACCTTAGAAATGAATTCTTAATGAGTGCTCTTCGAAGCTCTGCATTTGTGATGCAGTATTCACGTGTTATGTCTCAATCAACAAGAAACCAAGTGCCCATTACGGCGCAAAGGAAGTTCAAACTGAACGTCCCATCACTCCCCGAACAACAAAAGATCGCCGACTGCCTAGGCTCGCTCGATTCCCTAATCACCGCCGAAACCGAGCAAATCGAATCGCTCAAAACCCACAAGAAAGGCCTCATGCAGCAGCTCTTTCCTAATCCGGAGGATTAGGAAAGAGCTGCGAATTAGGAATGTAGAATTAGGAATTAGGAATGAATTAACAATGAAAGAGAACCATGTTATCCAGAAGAAGTCCTATGCCTTTGCGTATTTGATCTTCAATCCTGACCGCCCCAACGGGGCATCCTATGTCAGCCTAGGGCAACGCCCTAGGTCTTCACGTCCATACCATCACCCAGCCCTGAAAGGGCGCCCTAAACCGATGCCCCAATCATTTGCCAAAACATTTCAACCAAACACCACTTCTGAGATTAGATCGCCCCTTCAGGGCTCCGATCCTATTTTGCCACCCATTCCCGGGGCGTTGCCCCGGGCTGGCATAGCCCGCACCTTCGGCGCTATCCAATACGCATACATTCCCAACCCCTAATTGCCTACGTCTGTATCCATTCCGTTCCGGCTCCTAATTCCTAATTCCTAATTTAGAATTCCTAATTCCTAATTCCTAATTCGAAGATGTTAATTTTATACACCACAGACGACGGCAAGAGCCAGATCCAGCTCCGTGCGGAGCAGGACACCGTCTGGTTGACTCAGCTTGAAATCGCCGAGCTGTTCAATGCCACCAAGCAGAACATCTCGCTCCACCTGAAAAACCTCTTTGAAGACGGAGAACTGGAGTCTGCGGCAACTGTCAAGGAATCCTTGACAGTTCAAATCGAAGGCAATCGTGAAGTCCAACGCCCTGTCACTCTCTACAATCTCGACGCCATCCTAGCCATCGGTTACCGCGTGCGCTCGCCGCGTGGGGTGCAATTCCGCCGCTGGGCTTCCACCATTCTCAAGGAATACTTGATCAAAGGTTTCGCGATGGACGACGACCGGCTCAAAAACCCCAATGGCCGGCCCGATCACTTCGACGAGATGCTGGAGCGCATCCGTGATATCCGCGCCTCGGAGAAGCGATTCTACCAGAAAATCCGCGACCTTTTCGCCCTCAGCAGCGACTACGACAAGACCGACGTCAGCACCCGCCAGTTTTTCGCCACCGTGCAGAATCTCCTGCTTTACGCTGTGACAAAAAACACCGCTGCCGAACTCATCACCGCCCGCGCCAATCCAGCCGACCCTCACTTTGGGCTGCTCAACTGGAAGGGCACGAAAGTGCGCAAGCAGGACATCTTGATTGCCAAAAACTACCTTAGCGAAGACGAGATCGATACTCTCAACCGCCTCGTGGTCATCTTCATCGAAACCGCCGAACTGCGCACCAAAAGCCGTCAGGAGATCCCGATGCGTTTTTGGAAAGAGAACGTCGATCAGATCATTTCCTCCAATGGTTTCCCACTGCTCGAACATGCCGGCACCATCAGCTACCAGCAAATGGAACAGCAGACCGCCGAACTCTATCAGGGCTACGACCAGGGACGCAAACAACAGGAAGCCCAAGCCGCCGACCACCAAGACGAAGCCGACCTCAAGGCGCTCGAAGACCAGCTCAAACAGCGGAAAAAATGAGCAAAAACTTCAGCCAGTTCTCCATCCCTCATCATGAGGATCGAAAAAGCTATGCACTGCGTAGCCTTTTGAGTGACGTTCACACCTCCCGCCCCAACGGGGCATCCCATGTCAGCCTAGGGCAACGCCCTAGGTCTTCACGTTCATGCCATCACCCAGCCCTGAAAGGGCGGCCTAAAATGATGCGATCCACCTTGCGAATTAGCCCGCCCCTTCAGGGCTCCGACCATTTTCCATCATCCGTTCCCGGGGCGTTGCCCCGGGCTGACATAGACCGCACCTTCGGCGCTTCGGAAACCTTTGGTAATTCGGGCACCTTCGGCGCTTCGGAAACCTTCGGCGCTTCGGGCACCTTCGGTGCTTCGGAAACCTTTGGTAATTCGGAAACTGCGGGGGCGTTGCCTCGCGCTGTTTCGACCGATCTCGATTTTAACCATGCCCCCGCAGTCCGCCCCAACGGGGCATCCTATGTCAGCCTAGGGCAACGCCCTAGGTATATTGCACAACCATTATCAAGCCCTGAAAGGGCGATCTAAACCGATGCCCCAATCACTCGCCAAAAACCTGATTCACCTCGTATTTTCCACCAAAAATCGTGCGCCCATTCTCATCGATGACATCCGCTCACCTCTCCACGCCTACACCGCCACCGTATTCAAAAATCTCAACTCTCCAACTCTGGCAATCAACTCCGTAGAAGATCATATCCACATTCTCTTTATGCTCCACCGCACCATCCCTTTATCAAAGGCTGTCGAAGACATCAAAAAGTCTTCATCCAAATGGCTCAAAACTCAATCCCCCGCGCTTACAACATTTTCATGGCAGACAGGCTATGGTGCGTTTTCCGTAAGTGAATCCAATGTGGATGCCGTCAAACGATACATCGCGAATCAAGCCGATCATCACCGCAAGGTATCCTTTCAAGATGAACTGCGAAGCTTTCTAACTAAACACCATATCACCTTCGATGAACGATACCTATGGGATTAGACCGCACCTTCAGGGCTCCATAAAATACGTCACGATATCCTAGGGCGTCGCCCTAGGCTGACATAGACCGCACCTTCGGCGCTATCCAATACGCATACATTTCCAATTTCTAATTGCCTACGGCTGTCTCCACTCCGTTCCGGCTCCTAATTCCTAATTCCTAATTCCTAATTCCTAATTCAACATGACTCAACAAAACCAAAAACAACTCGGCACCACTCTTTGGAAAATCGCCGATACATTACGTGGCGCGATGAGTGCGGATGACTTCCGCGACTACATGCTCTCCTTTCTTTTCCTGCGTTACCTCTCCGACAACTACGTCGAGGCGGTAAAAAAAGAACTCGGGCGCGACTACCCGGAACAAGGGGACGGCTTGCGCTACACCCCGCTCAAAAACTGGTATGCGGAAAACGAGGCAGACATCCCGGACTTTGAAAAACAAATGCGTCTCAAGGTGCATTACGTCATCGAGCCGGCCCACCTCTGGAGCAATATCGCTGAAATGGCACGCACCCAGGACGAGCAACTGCTCAACACCCTGCAGGCAGGATTCAAATACATCGAAAACGAATCGTTCGAGAGCACTTTCAATGGTCTATTCTCCGAGATCAATCTCGGCTCTGAAAAGCTGGGGAAAGACTACTCTACCAGAAACAAAAAGCTCACCGAGATCATCAAAGAAATCGCCGATGGCCTGGAAGAGTTCTCTACCGACCGCGATGCGCTAGGCGACGCCTACGAATACCTGATCGGTCAGTTCGCCGCCGGATCGGGTAAAAAAGCGGGCGAGTTCTACACTCCACAACAACTCTCCGACATCCTCTCCGGCATCGTCACTCTCGACAGCCAAGACCCGTCCACCGGCAAGCGGGATAAACTCTCCAAGGTGCTCGACTTCGCCTGCGGCTCTGGTTCGCTTCTTCTCAACATCCGCCGCCGCATGGGATCGCGTGGTATCGGTCACATCTACGGACAGGAAAAGAACATCACCACCTACAACCTCGCACGGATGAACATGCTGCTGCACGGGGTGAAGGATGCCGAGTTCGACATCTACCACGGCGATACCTTGACCAATGATTGGGAGAGCTTTCGCGAACTCAACCCCGCCAAAAAACCAAGCTTCGACGCAGTCGTCGCCAACCCGCCCTTCAGCCTACGCTGGCAACCTGGCGAAGAGGTGGCAAAAGACGTGCGTTTCAAAAACTACGGTGTCGCGCCAAAATCTGCCGCCGACTTCGCCTTTCTTCTGCACGGCTTCCACTACCTCGCCGCCGATGGGGTGATGGCGATCATCCTGCCGCACGGCGTGCTCTTTCGCGGTGGAGCCGAAGCGAAGATCCGCAAAAAACTGCTCGACGACGGCAATATCGACACCGTCATCGGTCTGCCAGCCAACCTTTTTTACTCCACCGGCATCCCCGTCTGCATTCTGATTTTGAAGAAGTGCAAAAAATCCGACGACGTGTTGTTCATCAATGCCAGCGAGCACTTCGACAAAGCCAAGCGGCAGAATGTGCTCACCCCAGAGCACATCGACAAGATCCTCGACACCTACCAACACCGCAAGGAAGAGGAGCGCTACGCCCGCCGGGTGGACATGGCTGAGATCATCGAGAACGACTACAACCTCAACATCACCCGTTACGTCAGCACCGCCGAACCAGAGCCGATCATCGATTTAGCTAAAACCCATGCTGCCATAGTTGCCGCGGACGAGGACATCGGCGAGATGACGAGCAAGCACAACAGCTTCCTCAAAGAACTCGGGCTACCACCATTGCCCAGCGCTGCGGGCAAAGCATCGGAATAAAGCTAACCAGAAAGCTTGATTATTTAATGGGTTCAAGGTCGCCTGGCATCCAGGTTTTATCAAACCATGGCTGTAAGGGGCCGTAGAGGCGAAGCAAAACCGAGTAACCTTTGTTGGGCATGGTTTGCACCCAATTGCCCTCGTGCCCTTCAGGCGCGGTGGGTCCAAAGTAGATGGTCGCGCCGCCATCGTTATTTTGATGATATTATTCACTTTTTTTTAACCGCCTCACTGATCGGTGGGGCTTGTTGCCACTGCTTGCTCATCCCCATGACTTCGGGCAGTGGGCTGCCAGTGGCACCGGAAGGGTAACGGGTTCCCATCACGGCGGACAGGGTGGGTGCGATGTCTTTGGGTTCGACACGGCGGTAGATGCGTTGCGCTTTGATCGCGCCGCCAGCAAAAACCACCGGCACAAAGGAGTCGTAAACCCAGGCGCCACCGTGGTTGGCGGCGACGACTTCCCCGTGGAAATCATTGATGAAGTATTGAGGTGCAAATAAAATCAAAATGTCACCGGAGCGTTTGGCGTTGAAGCTGCGCAGGGCTTTGCGATTGAGGTAGGTATCGGGCAATTGGTTTTCTTTCAGCCGTGAACTGGAAACTGCCAAAGTCACGCCTTTGATGCTCATCAGTTCTTCAGCCACCGCACGCTCGATCACTTCTTGATCAAGACCGCTTTTGGCAATCAGCTCACGATCGAGATAGAGGTAAGGTGGGAAAAAAGATTTGATCAGCTTTTGACCGATGCCAAACTTTTTCTTCAAACGTGCGATCGAGGGAGCCTTGTCCCATTGGTCGGGCGATACAAAAGCGGACTCAATGCCAAAAGACTCCATGAAGCCCGGTGCTTCGGGGCCACCGTGGTCTGCGCTGAGCACGATCAGGGTATTTTCTAAGCCGATCTTTCACCGATACGCCGAAGATTTTCGCTTGCCCGTTGGTTTGCATTCGCAACTCGTCACTGAAAGTGGTCACCATGATGTTGGCAGGCGAACGACCGTCGCTGCTCGCCAAGGCTTGCGATGCATCGACCTCGGTGGATGCATCCACATCGGCTCCAGCGGTGAGGATGTGATAGCGCTGGTCTTCTACGTTGTAGGCGAGTTTGCCGGTATCGCGGTCGAACCAGACATTGGACACCATGCCGTGCTCAGCGGGGTCGGCTCCGGTAGCTAAGGTGGTGTGACCCACCACGGTTTCGGTATTGGCGTGACCGTAGTGCGCATTGGCATACCAAATGCCATGTGCCTTGAGGTAACGAAAGCCGCCCTCGGGCATGTTGTGCATGAAACGCTCAGGCAAATCGCCGCGCAACTGATCGACGGTGATCTGGAGGATCAGCTTCGGCTTGGGGGCGGCGGCAAGCGGGTAAGTGAGCGTAAGCGCGCCGAGGATGGTCGATAGAGCGATGCAGCGAAGCAGGGTTTTGCTGCGGTTTCGAGTGCGCTGAACGATAAAAGGATTGATGGTGGATGACAGGGTAAGGTGTGTGAGAAACGGTGCTCTCGAAAGCAGCGTTGTCACGAGCTGAATATGCCTATATAATTATTAATTATTGACCGGAGTGCAAGGTTTTTGAGTTGATGATTTGAAGGGAAGGTATTCATAAGCTGATAGATGCCCACCTGTGTAACGACAATTAAAAATGACCAGCCATGCAAGATGAATGGCTGGCTTTTTAAGCGCAGCGGGAAGATGCGAATCGCTATTGGCAGACTCAGTTTGATCAATCAATGGTCAACGAATGCTTTCTGGGGAGGCGGTAAAACTAAAAGTAAGTATGGCAGGGCGGGGGCTTATTTTTGCATGACCGCCTTCCCTGTCATCACTTACTTTTCAGAAACTCGCGTTCGACCAGTGTCGCAGAGACGTAGCCTATGAAGATGTCAGCACGCAGTTCGAGCGGGAGTCGGTAGGCGTCTTCGCTCACCCACAGGGTGGCAGTTTTGAGTTTTTTGTATTTTTTCAAGCTGAAGTCTTTATTGATCTTTTGCACTTGCACACCCAGTTTGACAGTAGCTTTGAGCTTGCCGAGGTATTTGCGTTTTTCTCGCCCTTTCACGGTGAAGGTGACGAGGTAGGGGGTGTCGAAGGGTTGCACGACAGCGACCAAGCTTTCACCTTTTTTGAGTGGCAGACTACGCAAGGTCAAGATAGAGGACAGCAGGTCATAACAATGTGGGTATTTGAAGGTGCGCTTTTTGAGTTTGATTTTTCCGTTGTCGGGATTTTTTTCTTTGCGCAGGGTTTCGACGCGCCCCTTTTTGAAGACGGTCTGATAAGATACGCTTTCTCCGTTTTCAGTTTCAGAGTGATCGAAGGATAGTGGGCGTAGGCTGGTTTTATTGGTTTTGGATTGCAGTTCGCAATCGTAAGACCACAACAGGCGCGCCAGACCCGAACTGCGTGCGCTAGCTTCTCCTGCGAGGATGGGATCACCACTGGAGCTGGGGTTTTTGCTATTTTTCATGCTCATCGAAACTTCACCAGCGTTGATCAGGTGGTTCCAGCTGAGGATGTAGCGCACTCGACAAGGCTTGAGTGGGGCTTGTTTGCCGGCTTTGGTGAGATTAACCGTTTTGATCCAAGCAGGAGTAGGGGAGGGGATCTTGTTGGTTTTTTTTTGGCTGGGGGGCTCAGCTGCCGACAGCGTAGGGACACTTAGCAAAAAGAGGATCAGTGGAGTGATGCTATTGATCCAGCGACGAGATTTCATGGTTCTGAAAAGGCTTACTTGTCTTCGGCTATTCTTTTGGAGTTCAAGCCTTCAGCATGGCAATTGACTAGGGTGACATCGATGCTTTTCCCTGTGCAGGTGCCGATCACCGTGAGCGGTTGACCTACGGTTAATAAGGTGGTGCGATCATTGCGGCTCACCAAGCGGCCTTGGCTGGAGACGACTTCGACGTGAAAGTTGTTGTCGCGCTTAAAATGGCATTTCACTCTGGCGTCGGTGCCGTTGGCGCGCAGGTAGATCACGATCTCCTTGGCGCCGGTCTCGAAGGATTGGATGGCGCCTTTCACTTTCAGGTAGCGTTGGCTAAAGCTTTTTTTAGCAGAGATTCGATCTTCTTGAAAGGCTTCGACCAGTTGCTCCGCCGTGACTTCTAAAATTTGCGCACTGCCCGTATCGATCTTGGTAGGGACGGTTTTTTCTGATTGGCTTTGTTGCTCGCGTAGTGTGGCGACTTCTTCTCGCAGCGTCGCCACTTCTTTTTGCAGATCTTCGACGGTCTTTGTGGTCTTGAGGTAAGCGTCTTTTAACTCTTTTAGCTGTTGCGGCAGTTTGCTCACGGAGTCAGGCACTTTGAGGTCTTTTAAACTATCCAGCAACCCGCCGAGGGATGAACCTTTGCTTTTGTTGTCATCGGCAGCGTGAGCTGTGGGCAAGCTAGTCAGCAGGCAAAGGAAAAGAAAGGTGTTGATGGGGAGGCACACATGATTTTTCCAGCTGCGAAGAGTTTTATATTTCATCCTGCTAGACTTTGCCACGCGCAGTGGCTTCGAGCAAATGGGAATTAGCTTTAGCTTTTGAATGGGTTCTTGAAATCGTAGGGTTCGACCTTATGGAATAGTTATGAGAAACGTGTATCCATTTTCTAGGCTGTTATTTAGACTGAGTTCTTTGCCACTGGTCGCTATGGTGTGCGCTGTGAGTCTATCGGCTGCGCCTGAATCAACTGAACGGCGAGTGCGCCAACAGCCGACGATACCAGAGGGCTATACAGAATTGCCGTTTGAAGAGACGGTAGCAGAACCGAAGCCGACGGCGGAAGATCAAAAGCGGGGCTACCTACTTTTCACGCGACCGATCACCGAGCCGGTGCACGCCAATACTCGACCGATCGAAAGCGAGCGTCTACACGGCGCATTGAATGCCTTTGCAACTCCTGGAGAATGGGAGCCCGTCACGCTCGGCATTTACCCCTTGAGAGATCTCAAAAACTTTCGCCTGCAGGTCTCTGATTTGCTCGACCCCGAGGGCAACAAGATCGAGCGAAGTCAGATGACGGTTCGGCTTCAGACTTATTGGAATATGGGCTATCCACGTTACGCTTCTCGCGAAACGTATCGTTTGGTTCCGGAGTTGTTGGAGCGTGTCGATGTTCATAGTTCCCCTGCGAAAGAATGTCAACGGTGGTGGATTCAGGTTCACGTGCCGGAGGGGACAAAGGCGGGTATTTATAAGGGTAAGGTCACGTTGAAAGATGACGGCTTTGCTCAGGTGGTGGAGATTCCACTGACCTTTAGGGTGTTAGGCTTTGCGTTGAAACAAGATCCTGAAAAACATTATTCTGCCTATTACCGCCCCCATGATCGACCGACTTATAAAGGTAAGGATGAGGCTTTTTACCAAAAGGCGAGTGCCAATGAATTTCAAGCGATGCGTGACTATGGGATTGATCAATTCCCAACGATTTATTTGGTGACCAACAAAGACACTAGTAAGATCGTTATTCAACATGAGGAGGAGATCCCGCGCTTAGTGGCAGCTGGCATGAAGGGCCGCATCCCCGTATTGGGCGGCAATGCGATTGCTCGTATTTACCGAGAAATGACTCCCGGTGGGAAGAGGGGATCGCATTGGAAGATCGACAAAATGCCGCCTCCAGAGTTTTATCAACGGCTGACAAAAATGTTCAGTGATTTCAAAAAAGATTGTGAAGAGCGAGGGCTACCAGAGATGATTTGTTGTCCGCTCGATGAAGTGGCGGCTTCGCATAAAGAATTTGGTATTAAAGTGTTCAAGGCTATCCATGATGCAGGCATAACGACTTATATAACTAAATTCCCAACAGCTCCCGATGCGCTGGGCTACGCGCCCTATGTGGACGTGTGGTGCTCGCAGCCTTATGCTATACCTTACGAAAAGATAGTGACTCAAAAACGTCATGAATATTGGAGTTACCCAAATCACAATGCTGGTGAGAGAAAAAATCGACGCGTGATGTGCAAAGGGGGGCGCATGACCTACGGTTTCGGTTTTTGGCGCAGTGGTTATACTACGCTCATTCCTTGGCATTGGTCGTGGACGATGGCTCCTGATCCGTTTGATTATTTGCGCAGTGTGCGCTCGGGTTGCGGTATGCGCATCGATGAAAAGGCAGAAGTGATTCCTGCGATTTATTGGGAGTGTTTTCGTGAAGGGCGAGATGATGCGCGCTACCTATACACCTTGCAGCAAGCGGTGTTCGAGCGTGATGGATCGAAGGATGCCCAATGCCAAGAGCAAGTCAAAAAGGCTAAGCAGCTATTGCAAGAAAATTGGAATGCTATCCAGGTGCAGCAACGCTATCTTGCTGATGGCATGTGGCCTTCGCAGGAGTTCACTGCTCGTCGTTGGAAATTGGCGTCGATGATCGAAAAGCTGTTGGCTTTTCCCACGGTGAAGCAGGGCAATGCCCCGTCGGTTCTGGTTGATTCTATAACGGTAGAACACAAGGCTGATACGGAGAAGGTCCTTGAGCAGGCGATGGCAAAAGGCATCGTCACCACTCGTGATCTCGGAGGCGACTTCACCCAGTGGAAAAACGGAACGGTGGAGGGCGAAATCGTGCTTGCTCCTGATGCCTCACCAGATAAGAAAACCAGCTTGCAGTGGCAGGTGCAGGTAGATCACAAGAAGGGGGACAATCCAGATTACCTTGTGGGTTGGCCTCGGGTTCGACGTGTATTTTCCAAAGGTGAGTTGGATCTGAGCAATTACGATTTCATAGAATTCATGATTCGAGTGGATTCAGATCGAGATGAGGTAGCGGATGACAAAACGCTATTGGGAATCAGTATTGGAAATTTTGGGGAGCCAGGTCGCCTCTATGAAATGCGCAAAGACCTCGGTGATGTGCAACGGGTATGGATCCCACTTCGCTTTTCGATCAAAAAAATGATGGATACAACAGCCCTTGGAATTGAGCCCTGGAAAAACATAAAAAGCTTGCAGTTTTTCATCGCTGAAGCCGATTACCTTGATCGGACTAAGATCACTTTTGAGGTTGGTTCGGTGAAATTACTAGCTTCATCCAAGCCCTTGATCGCAAAAGTAGAAGCTGCGCGGCATTTGTTATTGCCGGCAGCTCATTTTGGAACCTCTTTCGAAGCACTTGGACTGAGCTCGAGTAAAAAAGGGAGCCATAGGATGACTGCATCTTTGCTCGATGCGGCAGGTGAAGTGGTGGTTTCACAAAAACAAGGTTTGTTAGAAGGCTCACAAATGGTGCTCGATATCGCCAAATTAAAGCCTGGCAGCTACACGCTGAAAACGAGCATCACCAGCGCCAAAGGCGAACTTTGCTCGGAATCGAGTCAGACAGTAGAAGCGATCGAGGGACCTTTTTACAACGAGTGATGATGCGAAGAGTTAAGCTGACCAGCTGATGCTGTTGAGCTTTTCTGCGCCTTCAGCCCAGTCCACTTCGTGAGGCATGCGCTTGCTGGTAGCTGCCAGGGCAGCGGTCACTCCTGCGGCTTCGCCCATAGCAACGGCGTTACCTGTCACGCGGTAGCTGGCGTGAGCCACGAAGTCGCCACTGATGCAGCGTCCTGCCATCATCAGGCCGTCCACGTCTTTGGCGATCAGTGCTCTGAGGGGAATGTCGTAGGGGGTGAATTTTTTGATGCCACCACGAGTGATGGTTTCTTTGTCGTTCTTTTTCTTGCTCGTTGCATGAATATCGACGCCAAAGGTCACTCGCGCGACTCCGTCCTTGTGCCGCTTGCCTTCTTCGAGATCGCTTTTTTTCACCGTGTAACGTCCGCGGATGCGTTTGCCGTCGCGGATGCCGATTTGCTCTGCGGTCGCTACGATTTGGAATCCATCCCAGACGCCACCTAGATTTCTAAGGCCGCGAGTGATGTCGAATATCTCATGCCTTGAACGCACGGTGGCAGCGGTAAGGGCATCGGCATCGTCAGGTCGGATTCCATATTCATGGTTAGCCATCAAGAGCACGATGTTATCGCGGACGTGGAAAATCGTTGGCATGCCGTAAGAGGGGTCGATGCCGGCTCGTTTGATATCTGCTTTCAAGTTTTTAGTAGCTTCCACATGCCATTTCAAATCGCCTTTATAAAAGGAGACGTATTTTTGCATTTGAGTCACGTCCTTGACTGCCGCTAGGGCATTCATAGTGAGTGGCTGGCACAGGCACTCGACTTGCTTGCTTTGGCCCATTTGACCGAGATCCCAAGCGCAACCCGCCATCGCGCCAAGCACGCCGTCGCCAGTGGTGTCGATGAATACCGGTGCGCGCCAGGCTTCTCTGCCTGAAACAGATTCGGTGATGATGGTGGTTAATCGACCATCTTCGACATGAGCTTTGACCAATCGAGTGTGCAGGCGGAACTGCACGCCTTCTTCTGTGCATATATCCTCAAGCAACAATTTCATTTCGTCGGGTTCATAAACAAAACGATTTTGATTCGACCCACGTCTAGCGCCGCGTTGCTCAAGCTTGGCGCTGATTTCACGAGTCATGCCGGGTTTGTCAAAATCAAAAATCCAAGTGAGTAGGCCTGCTGTCCACACACCACCTAAACAGCCATGCACCTCGAACAGCCGAACTTTTGCGCCGGCGCGCGCAGCAGTGATCGCGGCTGCGACGCCTGCCGGGCCTGCTCCGCAAACGATCACATCGACATCTTGAACTAAGGAGAGCTGTTGCGCAGCTTCGTTGAATTTACCTGCTGCGGGTGCAAGGTCTTGCGCTGCTATCGTAGATGCTTGACCGAGCTGCATCGCACCAGCGGCGCTCGATAGGGCGGTGCCCAAAAAGGCGCGTCTTTTGAATGTTGAGTCCATCTAGTAAGATGGACTCAATTCAAAAAGCAGCAATCTCTTATTTTTACGCAAAGATGCTATGTCCAAAAGAATAAGCTTCGGCTATCGCAAGAATCAATCCACGTGCACGGCTGGCAGGTTCCAGATATTCTCTGCATACTGCTTGATAGTGCGGTCGGAAGAAAACTTGCCCATTCGCGCGGTATTGAGGATGGTTTTTTTCACCCAAGCGTCTTGATCGCGGTAAGCGGCATCGACTTTGCCCTGCGCTTCAACATAAGCAGCGTAGTCGGCAAGCACCAAATAGGGGTCGCCACCGTCGAGCAAGCTGTGTCGAATGCCGGCGAAGTCTTCGCTATTGCCAGTGAAGTAATCGGAGCTGAGCCAATCGATCACCGCACGCAGTTCGGCATTGCCCCAGTAATAATCGTAGGAGGAATAGCCTTCTTTCCACAAGGCTTCGACCTCTTCTTCTTTCAATCCGAAGATGAAGATATTGTCTTCGCCGACTTCTTCTAAAATCTCGACATTAGCGCCATCGAGCGTTCCTAGCGTCAAAGCACCGTTGAGTGCCAGTTTCATGTTGCCTGTGCCGGAAGCTTCTTTGCCTGCGGTAGAGATCTGCTCGCTGACGTCTGCAGCGGGGATGATTTTTTCCGCAATCGTCACTCCGTAGTTAGGGATGAAAGCGACTTTAATTTTCCCTTGGATGCGTTCGTCGTTATTAACTTTATCTGCCACAGCATTGATCGCGTGGATGATCTCTTTTGCCAAAACATACCCCGGGGCGGCTTTGGCGCCGAAGATGAAGACGCGTGGTACCACATCAAGCTCTGGTTCTTGAAGAAGGCGACGATAGAGGGTGAGGATGTAGAGCAGATTGAGGTGCTGGCGTTTGTATTCGTGCAGGCGTTTGATTTGCACGTCAAAAATAGCGTCAGGACTCACTTCGATGCCGCAGCGTTGTAGGATCAGCTCGGCGAGCGCGACTTTGTTGTCACGTTTGATTTTGGCGAAGTCTTGGCAGAATTTTTTATCATCTATGCATTTCTCGAGGTCGCGCAAGCGGTCGAGATCTTTGGGCCAATCGTCGCCTATGTTTTGATCGATCAGGGCGGATAATGCTGGATTACAAACCTTGAGCCAGCGCCTCGGAGTGACGCCATTGGTCATGTTGATGAAGCGGTCGGGGAACAGCGCGTCAAAATCTGGGAACAGCGAGGATTTCAAGAGGTCGGTGTGCATAGCGGCAACGCCGTTGACCTTGTGGCTACCTAAGAGTGCCAAGTGCGCCATGCGGATCATTCTCGGATGTCCCTCTTCGACGATCGACATAGAGCGTTTTTTATCACTGTCACCCGGCCACTTGTTTTCGACTTCGCCATTTAAGAAGCGTTCGTTGATTTCAAAAATGATCTGCAAGTGGCGTGGCAAAACTTTTTCAAACAGCGGCACACTCCAGCGTTCCAGTGCTTCGGGAAGAAGTGTGTGGTTGGTGTAAGAAAAGGTTTTTTGGCAAATCGCCCAAGCTTGATCCCACTCTAGTAACTCGTCATCGAGCAACAAGCGCATCAGTTCTGGAATAGCGACGGAGGGGTGGGTATCATTGAGCTGAATCGCCACTTTAGCAGGGAAGCTGTCCCAGTTCTCATTGCTACGACGATGGCGGCGAATGATGTCGCTGAGCGAACAAGCAACAAAAAAGTACTGCTGCACGAGGCGCAGTTCTTTACCTATTTCGGTTTCATCGTTGGGGTAGAGCACTTTCGAGACGCTTTCGCTTTCTGCCTTTTCCTGTACCGCTTCGACATAGCCGCCTTCGTTGAATACTTGCAGATCGAAGTCGCGCGATGCACGCGATTCCCATAGGCGCAAAAAGTTGACCGTGGTGCAGCCGTATCCAGCTACAGGGATATCCCATGGGATGCCGACGATGGTTCGGGTATCATGCCACATAGGGCGTCCTTCACCGAGATCGTTGAAATGCGTTTCGACCTTGCCATACAAGCGTACCGTCACAGCATACTCTGGGCGGATGATTTCCCAAGGATTGCCAAAACGTCTCCAGGCATCGGGTTTTTCTACTTGCTCGCCGTTGACGATTTCTTGACGAAACAAACCAAATTCGTAGTGGATGCCATACCCAACAGCTGGGTAATCTAAAGTCGAAAGGGAATCAATGAAACAAGCCGCCAAACGCCCGAGCCCGCCGTTGCCCAAGCCCATGTCAGGCCCTTCTTTTAACAGCCCATCAAGATCTTCATCCAATTCTCCGAGTGCCTCACGTGCGACCTCCATCAAGCCGGTGCTGACTAGATTGTTTTCTAACAAGCGCCCCATCAGATACTCCAGGGATAGATAATACACACGGCGCACGTTTTGTTCAGAGTGTGCGGTCATCGTTTCGCTGGAGCGCTCCAGAATTTGGTCACGAACAGCGAGGCTGATAGCGATCCACCAATCAGTAGGAGTAGCAGTGGAGGGGTTGTGCGCCAGACTGCGAACCAAATGATTGCGCACGGCTACTTTGAATTCTTTCACCGAGCAGGCGGTTTTGAATTGGGATGCACCGGTGTTTTTGCTTGTTGTTTGGCTCATGGCTAGACTGCTTGTAAAATCAGAGTTGAGCACCCTTAAGGTGCCGTCCGCCCTCGATAGCGCGTTTATGGGCAATTTTCAAGTTGATAAGGGTCTATGAGGCTCTTTATCTCGAAGTGAACGCGATCACGTAGTGGCTTTTTTGATAAAGTGGTTTTAAAGTAATCCACTTTGTATTTTCGATTAAAAATAAGAAGCCGTAGTGCTTTGAGTAAAGTCGCACCGATTTGATATGATGATAAAAAACAAAATCCACACGAAGGGGCTGTTGCTGGCTCTGTTTTTTTTAGTGACTTCGCTCAACGGCGCAGCAGAAGCGGCTGAGGTCAAAAAGATCCAAGTCGAAAAGGGGGATCGCATTGTTTTGCTCGGCGCGGGCATGGCGAGCCGGATGAATCACTTTGGGTTATTTGAAACGGAGTTGTTTTTGCGTTTTCCCGATAAAGATCTGACGGTTCGCAATATGGCAGATGAGGGCAATACGCCCGCTTTTAGACCGCACCCTGGACGCAGTTATGAAAATCAGTATGCTTTTCCTGGTGCCAAGACCTTGCTCAAGGCGGAGTATCAGACCAATTCAAAACCGCAGGGTCATTTTGAGAGCCCTGACCAGTGGTTGGGAAGTCTGAAGGCGGATACCATCATTGCCTTTTTTGGCTTCAACTCGTCCTTTGACGGCCCACAAGGTTTGCCGCGTTATAAAAAGGAACTCGACGCTTTTATCAAACATACCCTTGCGCAGAAATACAATGGTAAGTCTGCTCCTCAGTTGGTTCTAGTATCACCGACAGCTTTTCAAGATTTGTCAAAAAAATACCACTTGCCCGATGGTATTGAGGAAAACAAAAACTTAGAGATCTATACGGCTGCCAGCAAAGAGGTCGCAGCAGCTAATGGCGTTTTGTTCGTCGATGCGTTCAGCCCGAGCAAGGTATGGTATGCGGATGGTGAAACTTACACCGTGGACGGGGCTTTACTCAATGAAAAGGGCTATCAATCGCTTGCGCCTGTATTGGCTGATGCGGTTTTTGGGAAAAAACCTGTCAACGAGACGATCCGCACGGGCATTCATGCAGCGGTGATGGAGAAAAATTGGGCTTGGCTCAATGATTACAAAATCCCCAACGGGGTGCATGTCTATGGTCGTCGCTACGAGCCCTTTGGTCCGGGCAATTACCCTGATGAGTTGAAAAAAACTCGTGAGATGACCGTGAACCGTGATCGTGCTGTGTGGGCGGCTTTGCAGGGTAAAGGATACGATCTAAAGGCAGCGGATGCCAAAACTCATCCGCTCGCAAAAGTAGAGACCAACTACAAACCGAGTAAGAAAAATGGCACGGTGGACTATTTACCCGGCAAACTGTCCGAGACAAAAATCACCGTGGCGGAAGGTTATAAAATGGAATTGTTTGCCGATGAAAAACAATTTCCCGATTTGTCTAACCCAGTGCAAATGGCGTTTGATAACAAAGGCCGCCTGTGGGTGGCGACGATGGCGAGTTACCCTCACTACCGCATCGGCGATCCGCGTCCGCAAGACAAGTTGCTGATTTTTGAGGATACGGACAAGGATGGCAAAGCGGATAAACAAATCGTCTTTGCAGGTGATTTGCATATTCCGATTGGTTTTGAGATCGCTCATGATGGCGTGTATGTCTCGCAAAGTGGTAGCCTGATCTTTTTGAAAGATGAAGATGGCGATGATCACTACGATAGCAAAGAGGTGCTGCTCAGCGGTTTTGACGATCACGATACTCACCACGCGATCTCAGCATTTTGTGCCGACCCGTCGGGCGCGATCATGATGGGGGAGGGAGTATTTTTGCACACCAACGTTGAGGGGGCTTATGGCCCAGTGCGCGGAACGAATGGGGGTTTTTACCGCTACAGCCCGCAGCGCAAACAGGTGATCCGCTACGCTCAGTTTCGTATTCCCAATCCCTGGGGCATCGCTTTTGATGACTATGGTCAGGACTTCTTTTTGCATACTTCTGGCACCAGCTTGTCGTGGATGATGCCTGGTTCGGTGAAGCCGGTGTATGGCGTGAACATGCCTGCACCAGATTTGATCACTTCCCAGTCGGTGCGTCCGACTTCGGGTTTGGAGTTTGTCTCCAGTCGTCACTTCCCCGACGAAGTGCAGGGTGATATTTTGCTCAACAATGCGATTGGTTACTTAGGAGTTAAGCAGCACCAAGTGATCGAAGACGGCACGGGTTTCACTACCAAATACCGTCAGGATTTATTTTCTTCCAAGGACTTAAATTTCCGCCCGGTAGATTTGGAATTCGCGCCAGATGGCTCGCTCTATGTGGTGGACTGGCACAATGCGCTGATCGGACACATGCAGCACAGTGCGCGTGATCCTCTGCGCGATCACGAACACGGTCGCATCTACCGCGTGACTTACCCGTCGCGTCCGTTGGTCAAAGAAGCGAAAGTGGCAGGAGCCAGCATTGATGAGTTGTTGGAGAACTTGAAGCTACCCGAATACCGCACTCGCTATCGTACTCGTCGAGAGCTGCGTGGCCGCGATGCGGGTAAAGTAGAGGGCGTGGTGAAAGCTTGGGCAGCCAAGCAAGCCGATGAGCGGCTCAAGTTAGAAGCCTTATGGGTTGGCTGGGGACTGGAGCGTTTGGATCAAGATTTGTTGAAAACTTTGCTCAAAGCAAAAGATCACCGAGTGCGGGCAGCGGCAGTGAGGGTTTTGCGCTACAATCCTGAAGTGCCAGGTCGTCAGCAAATGTTACTGACCGCTGCGAGCGATCCCCACGGACGTGTCAGGCTCGAGGCCATCACTGCGGCTTCGCGAGAAAACGAGAATGAAGGCATGGCGGTTTTGGCAGCTGCGGAGAAGCAGGGTTTGGATAAATACAGCAAAGAGTCGTTCAAGTTTGCCAAAGCAGCTTTGAGCGGGAAAATCACAGCAGGTAATGAAGGTTTGCGCATACGTGCACCCAAGCACCTGACAGGCAAGGATGCTAAGCTCTACATTTTGGGAGCTGAGATCTATTCGCGCGAAGCGCATTGTGGCACCTGTCATCAAGCGAATGGCAAAGGACTTCCCGCAGCGAATTTTCCACCCTTGGCAGGCACCAAGTGGGTGAACGAAAGTCCTGAGCGCCTGATCAAGTTGGCGATGAAAGGCTTGTTTGGTCCCATAGAAGTCAACGGCAAAAAGTTGCCGGGCGTGGTGCCGATGACGCCCTTCGAGTTCATTCTCAAGGATGAAGAGCTAGCGGGTGTATTGACTTATGTGCGTAACGCTTTTGGTAATAAATCCAGCGTGATCCAGCCCGAGCAAGTCAAAGCCGTGCGCGCAGCACTTAAAGGGAAAAAGGACATGTACCTTCCAGCCGATTTGCTCAAAGAGCATCCGCACCAGAAATAGTGAGGAACAAAAAAAGCCACTCTGTTTAAAATGGAGTGGTTCGACATCGCTTTTTCTGCCTCTCCGCGATCGCTGTGGTAGCAAATCCGCCTGCTATATTTTGAACCACCGAGCACACAGAGTTCACAATCGTAACGAAGTGGAGATAGCCGGAGGCAAAGATAAGAAAGAGAAGGGGGAGTTTTTTGTAACGGTTCATGTGATCCTAATGCTTCGGCTAACTTGACGGCGACTCTTTCACAATAAGCGCACCATAGCTCAAGCCTATGCGCTGAAACCATCACAGCGCTGATCCGCTGCTTGTAATCCGGTTGATTAAAAATTGATTCATTAACGATGAAAGAACTTTACCGGGAATATTTGAAGGAATTTTCTTATCATTTACGACATTATTTCGTTGCCTACGCATTGCTCGCTATTCTTCTCGCTTCAATGGTGTGGCGGCAAGAGCGGCGAATTCGAAAAACTAAGCAGATTCTTACTTGGCCGACACTTACTGCGGAAATAAAAGATTCAACCGTCACCGAACGAACACAGTCAAGTGAAGAACATCCTCTCACAAGCCGAATTTTCATCGCACTTGAACTTCAATATGAAGTTAACGACACCACCTATCAAAAAAACATATTCAAAACCTTCACCCGCTATTCCAACACCGATTACAACGTCTTGCTAGCTCCCGGGAATAACATCCAAATCAAATGCCGCCCCGGCAATCCAGCCGAAATAGCACTGCTTGCGCCCCTCCCCAACTAAATCCGCGCACACTCATTCTTCACTTCCTTCATGATCTTCATGGTGAAATCTTTTCA
The DNA here is from genome assembly GCA_021648365.1 of Verrucomicrobiales bacterium. Lineage (GTDB taxonomy): Bacteria > Verrucomicrobiota > Verrucomicrobiia > Verrucomicrobiales > DEV007 > JAADHD01. The sequence goes on along the minus strand of JAKISY010000035.1, from coordinate 5,300 downwards.
GCTTCGATCACGGCTTCAATTAATTCATTTTTGCGCCCACATACGCTCATGAAAAGTAAAGCTCGATATTCTCAGGATCAAGATTGTAAGAGTATTCTCCATAGCCCCTTTTATCCCCATCACTTTTCCAAGAATCATTGATCTGGTATCATTTTGATACCAGATCATCCCCAGCCTGAAATTTAGAAATAAGGTTAGCAACACTATCAAACTAGCGATTTTTATGAGGTTGAAGGCGAGATCAGTTGAACCTTCGGAAAATAGGTGCGATAACGGGTGACATCTCTCGTGAGAATGGGAATCCCTAGAACCTCCGCATGTGCTCCAATAAAAAAATCTGGAAGTGGTGAAGTTTTATTCCCACCGCGCTTCCGATAGACAAGGAATGCCTGGGCCGCTAAAAATAATGCCTGCTTTGGTATCTCCAAAAAATGCAATTCGAAAGGCGCAAGCGTGTCCTTCAGTTCTTGTACGCTGGCGGCGCGACAGGACAATTCGGCATAAATGATGGGGTTAATGACCAGTCCCCAAAGTGTTCAAAAAGCTGGCTTACCGCCCACGTTTCCCAATGGATATCAGCATGAAGTACATCAGAAATAACGTTGGTATCCACCAGCACCGTCATCATTCAATCTTCCCCTCGCGTAAATTTCATCAGCTCGTCAGTGTTGCCTCGAGTCTTCCAGAGCCCCCTTACTTGGCTAAGGCGCTCGCGTAATTCTTCTGGCGTTCGGGGTGACGGGCGATGGTCTGATTCATCCAGACTCGTTGCGAGGATCGCCCGCGCCTCCGCCTCCATCGAAACTTGGTGCTCAGCGGCTCGAATCCGCAGCTTCCGTTTCACTTCCTCATCCAGATTGCGAATGGTTAGCGTGGTGCTCATGCATGAATGTAAGCAATGCAAGCAATGCTGTCAAGCTGATCGTTTTCGAGAATAGCTTGCTACAGTATGGCGTGTAGCGCATAAAATGGGATAGGGATCTGCACCGAGCTCATTCCCCCGTCCTTGTATCCCATGAGATGAATTGACAAAAAAACGGCATCCCGCGTTTAGCAGGATGCCGTTTTTATTTAAGACTTAAGCCGTTGAGCTTATTCGCCAATGCCGAGCAATTCGACTTCGAAGATCAAAGCGGCAAATGGCGGGATTTTTGGAGGTGATCCTCTTTCACCGTATGCTAAAGTGAAGGGGATGAAAAAGCGATACTTAGCGCCTTTGCTCATCAACTGAACACCTTCTGTCCAGCCTGGAATCACTTGGTCGAGACCAAAAGAAATGGGCTCGCCGCGATCGACGGAGCTGTCAAATACCGTGCCATCGGTCAAAGTGCCGTGATAGTGAACCTTCACTTTATCCGTTGCTTTAGGTTTGGCGTCACCTTCGCCTTCTTTCAGCACAAGGTATTGCAGGCCACTTTTGGTGGTTTTAACCCCTTCTTTTTTGCCGTTGGCTTCAAGCCATTTGGTGCCAGCTTCCGATTGTTTCGCGGTCGCTACTTTTTGAGCTTCGTCTAAAGTTGCGCGGATTTCTTCTTCTGCCATGAGAGGTTTATCCCCGTTCATGATAGTCTTGAGCGCCGCGCCAAATTGGTCGCCGTCGAGCTCTAGGCCAGAGCTTTTCATTTGCGTGCCGATCATCACTCCAAAAGCGTAACCAGCTCGTTCTTTCAGGGTCTTCGGCTTGGCTGCCTCGTCCTCAGCTTGGATGGAGCTGCTCATGAGTAGCAGGCTCCCGATGAAGGTGAATAGATGGGTTTTTCGCATAACACTGTTTTTTGTAGTTGAGTTGACATTGAATAAGAGGCGCAAACTAGCGCGTTCCTCGATGAGCGCAAGAAATTCTAACGGTAGTTTTGCGGAGGCAGGTAGAAGATCGGAACTTGCTCAGGCGCGCTTTGCTTCTATCTTCACCGCTTCTGCAGATGGTCGCTAGTGGCCACTTGGTTTCATGCTTGTTTCACCTATATTATTGTCAATGATAGTTCATACACAGCGATGGGTCATGGCTGCGGGCTTGTTACTGCTGGTGGCTTGTGGTGCTGGTGAGACGGATCATAATAAGACTAACAAGGTCATTTATGTCTCCGTGCCGCCGCACGCGTATTTGGCGAGGGCGATAGCGGCACCGCAATTCGAGGTGCGTAGTTTGATCCAAGCGGGGCAAGATCCTCATCATTGGCAGCCGACTCCCAAACAAATGTTGGCGCTCGGTAATGCTGCGGCTTGGTTGCCTGCCAATCTGCCTTTTGAACAAAGATTGTTATCAAAGATACAGGGTAAGCAGGCTACAGAGCAGGAGCATGGTCATCAGCATCATGATCATGCAGGCGAAACGCACACTTGGCTGTCGCCGCCTGCGATGATTGAAAAAAGTCAGCAGATGGTTCAAATACTCAGCGAACTGGATCCAGAGCACGCCAAGCTTTTTGAGCAACGCGCTGCGAAGCTTGAGGAAAAAATCGAGCAGGTGCATCACCAACTTCAAAAGCAGTTAGCTCCTTATAAGGGCAGATCCTTTTTGGTATTTCACAACGCACTGCAACCTTTCGCGAACACCTACGGGCTTAAACAATGCGTGATTCAATCCGGTGATGCTTCACCCGATCCCAAGCGCTTGCGAGATAGGATCCAATTGGCGCGCACAGAGCAGTTGACCACGATTTTTGTGCAACCACAGTTCGATAGTCAAAGTGCGAAAATTGTAGCGCAAGCGATCGGAGGAAAAATGATTAGCATCGACCCGTTGGCAGAAGATGTGCTTGCCAATGTGAAAAAGATTGCCGATGCCTTGGAGCTTTCTTTTGTACGTGACTAGACTAATCTAGAGTAGTATTTCACATGTCACAAGAACCTGTCATACAATTTGAAAACGTATCGCGCAATTTTGGCATGGGGCCAGTGCTCGAGAACGTATCTTTTGAGGTGACGAGAGGTCAATCCACCTGTTTGATTGGTCCCAATGGCGGAGGCAAGACGACGCTGCTGCGCTTGATGCTAGGGTTGATTCGACCGAGCAGCGGCAAGGTTAGGATTTTTGGCAAGCGACCTTCACGCGTCAGAACGCGGGTGGCCTACGTGCCGCAGCACATCAGTTTTGATCCCCTGTTCCCGGTTAATGCGCTCGACATTGTGCTGATGGGGCGGCTCGATCATCTCAAGTTTGGGCGCTACTGCAAGGATTGTAAAAACACCGCGCGGGAAGCGCTGGACGAAGTGGGGCTGAGCGACTCGGCAAAGCGTCCTTTTGCGGATCTTTCTGGAGGTCAACGGCAGCGCGTGCTGATCGCGCGAGCCTTGGCGTGCAAACCAGAGTTGCTGCTACTCGATGAACCCACTGCCAACATTGATCTATCGGTCGAAGCGAAGTTGCTAGAAACGCTAGAAAAGTTGCGTCAGCGAATGAGCATCGTCATGGTCTCCCACGACCTAGATCTGATCTCACACATCACCGATGACTATGTGCTCTGTGTGCATCAGCACGTGCACCGTCATGCTGTGGCGGATCTCACTGGCGACGTGATCCGTGAGATCTACAGCAGCGAACGGCGAGTCGAGCATGAGAAAAAAACCCTGCACCAACAAGGGGATCACTCGCATTGCGATCATTAAGCGTAGCCACCATGACAGAATTTCTGACAGCTTTGTTTGACCCGGACGCTAACTTCATTCGTTATGCGTTTTTGGCTGGGGTGATCGCGTCCTTCACTTTCGGCATCGTAGGATCCTATGTGGTGGCACGACGTATCAGCTACATCGCCGCGTCGATCGCACACAGCGTGCTCGGTGGGATTGGAGCGGCGCTCTATTTTCAACGCACTTACGATTTGCCCTGGCTCACGCCGACCGTAGGGGCGTTGGCGGCTGCTCTGCTCTCAGCTTTGATCATTGGTATCGTTAGCCTGCGTGCTAAAGAAAGAGAAGATACCATCATAGGAGCCATCTGGGCGGGAGGCATGGCGGTCGGGTTGCTGTTCATTCATTACACCCCGCCGCCGGCGATTAATTTAGAGAGCTATATTTTTGGCAACATATTGTTCACGAGCCAATCGGATATTGTGATCACTGCCATTTTAGGCGTAGTGGTGGTGGTGATCAGTTTGTTGTTTTACAACAAATTGCTAGCCGTTTGTTTTGACGAAGAATTTGCTCGATTGCGAGGAGTGAATGCTTCGTTTTATTATTTGTTATTGCTGTGCCTGATCGGGATCTGTGTGGTGCTTCTAGTGCAGCTCACAGGCATCATCCTTGCTATCGCCTTGATCGTATTGCCTGCAGCTACAGCGAGTCGCTTGACCCATCGGTTGTGGAAAGTGATGGTGATAGCAGTCGTGCTCTCGATGATCTGCACCACGGGGGGATTGATGCTGAGTTACACTTCGGAGACTCCGACGGGTCCCGTGGTGGTTTTGATAGCTGCTGTTTTGTATGTTATCAGCTTGCCGATGGTTTGGCTGAAAAAAGTAACAAGGAAAAATCATTGATCAGATAATGAAACTTCTCAATACTCTAGTTATCACTTGGCTCGTTGGCATGATGCCGCTGCAAGCCGCGCCTCAAGATGAAATCAATTCACTCTTAGATTACCTCGAGGGATTGCAGGGAGCTGTATTTGTCAGGAACGGCAAAGAACACAACTCCCAAGAAACGCGCAAGCACCTGCAAATGAAATGGGATCGTCAGGAAAAGAAGATCCATTCTGCTGAGGACTTCATCAAGCTGTGTGCCTCAAAGTCTTACTTGAGCGGCAAGAGGTATGTCATCAGACTGAAAGACGGCTCGGAAAAATTCAGCGATGAGTTACTCAAAGCGGAATTAAAAAGGATCAGGAGCCAAGCGAAATAAGCTCTGAGTCTGGAGAGGTAGCTCTCATTCCTGGATATTGGGAGTATCTCTAGAAGCAGCAACACTACATTATAGGCGACGGTCGTCCCTTATAATGTAGTGTTGCTGGAGAGGCGGGAGCTAGGCGTTTTGTTGTTTTTGCTGTTCATCTAGGGTTGAGGAGTAGTTGATGGCTTGTGCTACGTGCTTGGCGGTGATGAGGGGGGCATCTTCAGCGACTGCCAGATCACCAGAGCAGCGGATCAGGCCGCCGAGGTCTCGGAAATGGGTGGTGTAGTGGTTTCTTTTGGTGGATCTTTTTTTGCTCTCGTTGAGTAAGGCTTGCAAACCGTCCTGATCGACGTGTGGGATCTTGCCGTCACGTCTTTGACTGGCTTGCCGGCTTGACTGAGTTCTGCGATCAGAAAAGCCAAGTCGCCGACTCGTGCTTGGTAGGGCTCTCCCTCTGGAGATTTGGC
>JAKISY010000034.1 GCA_021648365.1 Verrucomicrobiales bacterium | reverse complement strand
CCAAAAGCTCTAGATTGAGTTTGAAAGAACATCATCGAATTAACGCTGTGTGATCGATAAGTCCTACGATGATAATTCGGTCATCAGCACCCGGATCCTACGACCAGAGAGTGGAAATTCACAGCTAGCATTTAGTCATCAAACCTCCAGATCGAGTGGGTGGTTTTTTTTGTCATACACCGACGAAGCTGGTCCGACGATCAGGGGGTCGGGAGTGCCGACGGCATCGGTGTTTTTGTCTGGGTAATCGAGGTTGTGCAGGAAGTGGCGCATGCACTCGATGCGGGCGCGTTTTTTGTCATCGGATTTGATGACGGTCCAGGGCGCGTCGGCGGTATCGGTGTAGAAGAACATAGATTCTTTGGCGCGGGTGTAGTTGTCCCATTTGTTCAGGGATTCCATGTCGATAGGGCTGAGCTTCCATTGTTTGAGAGGGTCAGTTTTGCGGGCGTGGAAGCGGCGTAGTTGTTCGAGGCGGCTGACAGAAAACCAATATTTGTTGAGGGTGATGCCGGCGTTGGCGAACATGCGTTCTAGCAGCGGGCATTGGCGCAGGAAGTCGAGGTACTCGACGGAATTGCAGAAGCCCATAACTCTTTCGACACCGGTGCGGTTGTACCAAGAGCGATCAAAAAAGACCATTTCTCCGTTGGTGGGTAGGTGGCGCACGTAGCGTTGAAAGTACCACTGTCCGCGTTCTTTATCAGTGGGTTTTTCTAGCGCGACGACATGAGCGGTGCGGGGGTTGAGGTGCTCCATGAAGCGTTTGATGGCTCCGCCCTTGCCAGCGGCGTCGCGACCCTCGAAGATAGTGACGACTTTTTTACCAGCATCGCCGACCCAGCGTTGCACTTTCAACAGCTCTGCTTGTAGGTGCAGCTTTTGTTGCTCGTATTCTTTGCTGTTGAGCTTTTTAGGGTAGGGGTAGAGGCCTTGTTCGTAACTGACTTCGAGAGAGACATCGCTGGTGAGTCCTTTAGTGGTTCTATTAGAATCGATGAGGTCAGAAAGGTCTGAAAATTCACTTTCTAAGGCTTTTTCGTTTTTTTCAGCATTGGCTTCCACTTTGGCTATCACGTGATCGTCATGACTGACTGAGCCGGTTACCGTGTCTGCAACGGCAGTTTTGTCAGCCTTGCTATTTGAGGATGTTTTGTTTTTTGATGAGCGCATGATTGTAAAGCATGAATCTACGTTTCCCACCGCTCAAGGGAAGCAGAAACTTTGCTGACTTGCGCATTAGTAGGGTGATTTTTTTACAGCCTCACCCAGTCTTTGAGCTGAGGATGATCAAAAATCATCGTTTCTTGAATGGTGAGATCCATACCGGCTTGGTTCTCCATGGCGCGTTGGAACATGGCGTAGGCGATGCCGACATCGACATAAGCTAGCCCTACGGCGTTGAAGTAGGTGCGTTCATCATCCGATTCTCTACCGGGTTTGGCACCGGTGACGAGGTCGATGATATCACAGTGGATGTCATCATCCGTGAGCTCGCCGTCTTTATACATGCGCGACAGTGTCTGAGTACGGTGTTTGACGGTGTCCCAATCGTCGCAGACGATTTTGTCGCATTGGGCGGCGACGGCGTATTCGTCTTCCCAGCCTCCGATGTGAGAATAGAAACAGCCTTTCTTCATCCACTCGGCTTTGAGCAGTGGTGCTTGAGCGCTAGTGGCGGTGACGATGACATCGGCTCCATCGGTGGCTTTTTGCAGGTCGGTGCCGGCGGCGACAAATTTGAGATCAGGCAGGACGAGCGACATTTCTTTGATGAACTGAGCTTCTTCGTCGGTGGTTTTAGCGCCGATGCGACATTCTTCCAGTAAGGGTAAGACCGTTTTCATCGCGATCAGGTGCATCTTGGCTTGTTCGCCAGATCCGATGAAGCCGATGGATTTGGAATCGGCTCGAGCTAGGTGTTTGGCTGCGAGTGCGCCCATTGCTCCAACACGGATATTGGAGCAGAGGGTCCCTTCCATAAATGCGATGGGGAAGCCTTTTTCTATTTCGGATAGGATGATGACAGCTGACAGATTTTGTAATCCGTAGAGCACGGGATTGGGAGGGAAAACGGAAACCCATTTGACCCCGCATATTTTTTCTTTGATGAAGGTAGCGGGCAGGCAGTTGATGCGTTCCTGAGTATCGTCGTTAAAGATTTGGACGATTTTTTCAGGAAACAGAACGTCACCGTTTTTGTAGGCGAGCAGGGCGTTCTCCGCAGCTTCGATGGCAAGTTTGAGATCGAGGCAGCCAGCTTGTAGAAGATCCTCTTGCGAAAGGTAACGGCAAGCGAGGCGGTGGGAGGGAGAGGTTTCTTGTGGGTGGTCTGTCATGCCCCATGTTAAGTCTAGGGGAATATTTTGCTCTGCATGGATTGTGTCAGTCTGCGCAAATTTTGTTACCTGGTAATTATTATTTATTATTGGATGACGATTTTTGCGGGGTCGAAATCGATGTCAGGAAAATTCATGTTCATCGATTCGAGCACGTTGATCATTAGCTGGGTGATCACTAGGTTGCGGTGCCATTTGCGATCGGCGGGGACCACGTGCCAGGGGGCGTGTTCGGTGCTGGTGCGTGTGAGCATGTCCTCGAAGGCGGTCATGAACTCTGGCCAGCGGGCTCGGTCATCGAGGTCGTCGACATTGAATTTCCAGTTTTTTTCTGGATTGTCGAGGCGTGCTTGCAGGCGTTGTTTTTGTTCTTTTTTGGATATCAGTAGGAACAGTTTGACGATTTTAGTGCCTTCATCGCTGAGCATTTTTTCGAAGGCGTTGATGTGTTCGTAGCGTTTGGACCAGATGCTTTCAGGTGCGAGTTTTTTAACCCTTACGGCGAGGATGTCTTCGTAGTGGCTACGGTTGAAGATGGCGATTTTGCCCTTGCGTGGTACGCGGTAGTGGATGCGCCATAGGTAGTCGCGCTCGAGTTCGTTTTCGCTGGGTTTTTTGAAGGATTTCACGCGCACTCCGGCTGGGTCGGTGCCAGCGAAGACTTTGCGGATGGTGCCGTCTTTTCCACCAGCGTCGATGGCTTGCAGGATGACGAGGACTTTGTGTTTTTTCTCGGCGTAGAGCAATTCTTGTAATTCGCCGAGGCGGGTGGTGAGCTCTGGAAGTAGGGCGTTACCTGCCTCTTTGCCGATAGGGTAGAGACTGTCGTCCTTGCTGTCAATTTTTGAAAAATCAACTTGGCTACCGGGGTGGATGAGGTATCTGGATGGCATGATGAATTTAGTTGAAGAGTATTGAGATTTTATTGAGTAGTGGAAAAAATACGAAGTTCAGTAACAGCAGCAACAGTAAAATGAACCCTGTAACCAGCTCTAGAAAGAGAGCCGGGGTGAGTCCATAGCTGTAATCTTTGTATTTTCTTTTCACCAACAACAATTTAGCCTTTCATAGGATGTAGAAGCAAGCAGAAAGGTCAAAGGAGTGTAGGCTTTTTCACCTGCAGCACGAGGGAATGAATTTTCTACCGTGGATTTTTGGATGAACGCGGATGGGAGCAGAAGATAAATGTCTAGTTTTCCATCTCAATGAGATGGTAGTCAAAGGCACCTAATAACTCGCCGAGTTCAAACAGTAAGAAAGGTAGCGATATTTAGTTTTGGAGTAGATGCAGGATGGATGGTGCTATTCCATCAGAGGGACGAAAGCGGCGTCGAGCCGCCGCGCACTCCAAGGTGTTTACTGACTAATGATTGAGGCTTTAGGGGGTGGTATTAAGTATTAGGGGTATGAAAGGCAGTCACTTCGCTAAAGTAGCTACTTCTGCTGCTGTCAATGCTCGTTTGTAGATCGCGACTTCGTCGAGGCGCCCTTCCCAGTTGTCTTGATTGTCGCTGCGTCCGCCGAGGAAAACTTGTTCAAACTGAGCTGGGAAGTCGGCGGGTAAATCGGCGTCGATTTCTTTTTTGCCGTTGAGGTAAACCGTGACGTGTTTGCCTTTTCGCACCAGTGCGACGTGGCTCCAGGTCCAACGAGGGATGATCGTTTTCCCAACGAGCTGCTTTTTGGCTCCGTGTTGTAGAATCAGTTTGCCTGGGTTGCCAGAGCTGCCACCGATGCCGAGATGGTCTCCTTGGCTACCGAGGATGTGGTTTTGATCGCGAGAGAACATCCAGCCGCTGAAAGGTCGTCCGTCGTTGGGCATGCCGTTCCAGATCCACAGGGAAAGGGAGTAGTCATTGCCAAGCTCGGCGATTTGGCTACGCAAGCGACCACCAGCAAAGTGGGCGCTACGGTTGGCTTGGCCGTCTTCGCAGAAATCGGTGGAGCGTGGTCCGTCGAGGTGGAAGACAACGCCTGCTTCGTAGTAGGCGTTGTTGTGCTTTGCTGAGGAGTCGCTGGCGTGCGGGGCTTCGAATTCGTCGAGTCGCCACCAAGCGTCGGGTTGGCTTTTGGCGATGGCTTGCGCGGCTGGTCCACGTGAAGCGACATATTTGCGACGGGGTTTGCCAGTGACGGTTTCTTGTAATTGAGTCAAAGTTTCGACGATTTTGGGTTCGGCTTGCACTTCAAGTCCTGCAGAACGGGCGGGCCAAGTATTATAACCGCCGAGGGGGTGTTGTTCTGGAGGGGGGATATAGCCTTCGGCGCCGTTGGCGAGTTCGATGGTCATGTTGCCAGCGAGCGGGGTCGAGGCTTTGAGTTTGAGTCCGGTGAGGGCGTAGGTTTCGTTGGGGGTGGTGGTGATGGTGAAATCCCCAATGCGGATCGCCTGTAGGATGATTTCGGTTTTTTGTTTTTCGTGCAATAAGACGGCTTCGCGGGCGTAAACTTCTTGTAGGGTTTTGGGCTCTTCAGTTTTCATTTGGTCGAGCACCGTCATCGCCCATTCGAGGCGTTGTTTGTCGGGAACTCGGTAGTTCAGTGGCAGGGTTCGCTGCGCCATCTGGAGGTTGGTATCATTTTGATATTTGATTTTGGAGTGAGCCTCGAGGGCAATTTTAAGTAGCCCTGCAGTGTAGCTATGGATGTCGTGAGGTTTTTTCTTGGGGGCAGGTTTGGAGTAGTCGCGGTTGTAGATATCGCCACTGGCTCCATGGCTCATGGCACCAACAAAGTTGGGTTTGCCTGCGGGGGTGTTGGCGGCGAGTTTTTCTTTGAGTCCTTCTGAGAATAAGCCGAAGTAGTCTGCGCTGATGGGGGAATCGCCGTAGTAGTGCATCGAGAAATTGGCAAAGACGGCGATGGGGCGTCCGTCGGTGGCTTGAAAGGAGAGTAGAGTGAGATCGGGATCTTCAGGGCCAGATTCTCCGGTGGCGTCTTTGCTAAGATAGCCGGGGTGCATGTTGGCACGCACGGTGTAGTTGCCAAAAGGATCTACTTTGAGACGGTCAGGGCGGCGTATCCAGCGACGCAGGGCGGTGTATTCTGGAGCTTGGGCGACAGTCCAGCCGAAGCGTGCAGGTTCGAGGTTTTTTTCGGCGGCGATAATGGCCTTAGCGAGTCGTTTGACGAGCAGTTTTTGGTAAACGGGATCGGGGTCGGTACCGAGGCAGCCGAAGCTGGAGGGAGCGGAGTGGGTGTGGGTGGCGGAGATCAGCATGTGGTCGGGGGAGATGGAGCAGCTTTTTGCTGCGAGGGCCTTGGCTTCGTTGAGCAGTTCGGTCGGCATCATGCAAGAGTCTGTGATGACAATGGCTAGGCGGTTTTTGGGATTGCCATCGTCGAGCACGAGCGCGCGGGCGTTGACTTCGGTTTTGACTTTGTCAGCCGTATGACTGGTCATGCTGCCGTTGATCAGCACGGGGAATTGCTCGGGAGTGACGCTGACTACCGCGGCGCCTGCTTGGAAGTCGGACGCATGGGTGGTGGTTGTGAGGAGCGGAAAGATGGCGGCGAGGCAGAGCCTGAAGAGGGGGATTTTTTTCATAAATAGTATGGATGTGAGGTATAGACAGGTGGTGTGGGCTTATGTTGAAAACAAATTTGATAAAAAAAGCGCTCTTGTGATCGATTTTTCTTTATTTTAGATGGGCTTTTCATGCACAATACCAAGGATGTCACAAGAAGCTTTCATGAAAACGCAGCGGGAGATGATTGAGGAACTGATTTGGTCAGGTTTTCCTCAAGGATACGTGGCGTTGCGAAACCCGGAATTTCTTGCGGGGGTGATCGATGAATTCATCGATCAGGAGAATCGTGATCCAGTGGATATGTTGCAGGATTCAGTATCGCTGAACCATGTCGCCTACCGTATGGCTAAGCCAGATGAGCGTTTGCAGGATGACAAGGTGCAAATGTACCGAGAGTTGGCGGAGTATGTCTGCCGTGGCTTAGCGCTGGCGGGCTCGGTTGATGTTTGAATCGCTGGGAGTGACCAGATGCGGCTGATGGGGGCTTTCTAGAGTATGGTTTGGAATAACCAATAAACCATGGCGCATAAGACTAGGAATAATGCGAAGAAGTTGAAGAGATGGCAATGCCTCTCTTGGCGTGCGGCTTTGATATGCCGGCGGGTTTGCCGTTTGACCTTCGTAGTGGCATTGCGGCGAGAGTTCTCTGGAGCTGAAATGATGTTGCGGCGTGCGATGGTTTGTTTGCGTTCGCGAAAAGGAGATTCTGCGATGAATTCCTCTAGCCTGCCGATTTGCGCGTGGAGGATTTCTTCGGTTTCTTCCAAGCTCTCGCGTTTGGAAGTTTTACGAGAAGTTTTCTGACTAGCGCTGCGCTTTTTTTTGTTCATGGTGCTAGCTTGGGGCGGGATATCGGGCGCGTGACACTCGGTGTTGGGATGCAGGTGGGAGAGAGCGTGAGTGCTTCTATGGCGGTTGAGTTCCTAGCTGGCAGTTGCTTATTTGGCCATGACAAACTGGATGATCATAGCCAACACCCCTGCAATCATCAGCGGTAGGGTGAATGCCAAGCCGCGCATCATCCAATAGGAAAAGCTGCTTTCGTCGCCAGTGGAAAGGGCGCTCCCGATGGGGCGAGCTTTCAACTTGGGTGCCGATTTTACTCCGTCTAGGACGTGTGAGTTTTTCACGATTTGGTCTTGGGCGTCTTCGATTTTCTCAATGGCTCGGTTGAGTTCATTGCGAAGCTCGTCACGATGCCAAAGCTCGGGGCGCAGTGATTGCACGATTTTCAGCTGATGCTCAAAAGTTTCTTTGGTATCAAGGTAGGAGTCAGCGCGTTTTTGCGCTTCGAGGGCTTCTCGATCCAGTGAGGTGATGCAGCGTGAAAGTTTGTCGCTGACTTCACTACGACCTTTCATGAAGTCGTCTTTTTTGTGGTGAAGCTCTTCGAGTTCTTGTTTTTGACGTTCAACAAGTTCTTGTTTTTGACGCAATTCTTGGAGCTGCTCTTGAGCTTCGTGAACTTGATCTTCAAAATCCTCTTGATAGGGAGTGACCGCTTCAAGGGCATTGTCGTCGAAGTGAATCAATACTTCTTGGTCATCAAATTTTGTGGCTGTACTCATAGGTCTAAAAACTAGTTAAGATCTATTAGTATTATAATTTTCTAAAAAATACCAGCTTATTTATTGTTTTTATGGAAAAAATAATAAATAAAGTAGGAATAGTGACTTGGTCTAGTAAAAGAAATGCTCGCTATGTGGTGAAAGGAGGAAGCCATAGAGCGGTGTATCCGTCAACCGAGCCCCTTCATTTGCGGGCAAGAGTCACCTTGCCTTCATACGCTAACAGGCTGAACTGACGAACTCATCACGAGATTTCGACCACCCCCTGCTTTTCCACGTCATCGTCCGTTAACCGAAGGCACGCAGGAGCGAGCCCCTCCATTTGCCGTCCGTTAGGAGGGGCAAGTTTCACCTTGCCTTGCTAGTTCAAAAAGTTTTTTTTACCACGTGGCCTGTTTTTGAAAAATGAAGCCTTTGAGGTATTCCGATTCAGGAATGGTGGGGATGACGGGGTGATCGAGCCTTTGCGAATGGGAAGCGAGCAGGCGCAGGGTGGATTTGGCATCGACGGCGGCGTCGCAAATGGTGTCGAGAAACATCTGACGGTTGACGTGATGTGAGCAGCAGTAGGTGGCGAGGATACCCTCTTTGCTGAGTAGTTTCATGGCACGCAGATGGATTTCTTTGTAGCCACGCATGGCGTCTTTCACTGATTTGCGGTTTCGGGTGAAGGATGGTGGATCGAGGATGATGAGGTCGTAGGGAGGGGTTTCGCTTTGTGCGCTCTTGAGGAAATCGAAGACGTTGGCATTGGTGAATTCGATTTCGAGCTGATTGCGTTCAGCATTCTCTCGGGCGCAATCGAGGGCAGGTTCACTGCTGTCGATGGCTTGCACGGACTCGGCTCCACCACGGGCGCAGTGCAGCGCGAAGCCTGCTTCGTTGCAGAAGCAGTCGAGCACGCGACGACCTTTGGCGAGGTCTCCGACGGCTTGGTAGTTGTCAAATTGGTCTAGGTAGAGTCCAGTTTTGTGTCCGTCGACAGGATCGACTGCGAAACTCAGACCTTGCACGGTGACTTCGAAACGACCAGGGGCTTCGCCGTGAAGTAGTCCTTTTTCGAGCGGCAAACCTTCGGCTTTGCGAATCGGGCTGTCGTTGCGTTCGGTGATTGATTTGGGTGAAAATACTTTGACCAAGGCTTCGGCGATCAGTTTTTTTCGTTGATCCATAGCGAGGGTCAGCGTTTGCAACACAAAATGGTCGCCGTAGCGGTCGATGATGACTCCTGGCAAGCCGTCGCTTTCGCTCCAGGTCAGACGATAGACGTCGTCGGCAAAATTCATGCTATTGCGCAGGGTCAAAGCGCGTTCGAGGCGACGGACAAAAAAGTCGAGATCAAGTTTTTGAGTGCGACGAGAAAAGCGCCGGCCGATGATCTGCGATTCGGGATTGTAGATGGCTGTGCCGAGTTTGCGGTCTTTGAAGTCTTTGATGGAGATCACATCTCCAGGTTCTGGTTTGCCGAAGGTTTTTTGAACTTCGCTGGTGTATACCCAATCGTGTCCGTGAAAGATGCGTGATCTAGGTTTGACGATGATTCCTGCCATGATGTTTAAGTGTAAAGGTGTTGAGTTAATGTGAGTGAGCTGCGCTGATGATCCAGTTGTGAAGCAGCTAGTTACTAAATTCCGTCAGCAGCTGGCGGTCGAGATAGCAGTTGTTTAGGGTAGCGGAGTTTAGGATGTTTTACCACGTGAAAGTTTGATGTAGAGCGATGAATAGAAAGGGGGTATGAGAGATGAAGATTAGGTGTTTTTAGGAGCTAACAAGTAAGTCGTCGCTTTTATTAAGAGCCGCTTTCTTGTTGTCTGTGCTTTGGGAACCGATCACCTTTCCAATTTGTTGTCGCGATGCGCCCAATGAAACAAGAGTTCGGATGAATAATTCCATTGAAACTGATTTGTCAGCGACTTCCATCTTCGCAACTCGCGACTGGCTTGATTCAATTTTCTCAGCCAATTCCTGCTGGGTCAGGTTTTGAGCTTTGCGTAATTTTTTGACATTCGATGCCAGTGACAGCTTCATAGTGATGAGTGCATCTTCTTCAGCGCTCAATTCTAAAAGATCGGAAGCAGATCCAATAGTCCATCCTGCCTTTTTGAGTTTATTTTGTTTGGCTGTTTTCATGTGCTATTTGGTCGTATTGTTTGAACCGCATCTTGCAGTTGTTAATAATGCTTTTAGGTGTGGTGCGAGTTTTTTTAGAGAAAATTTCGCCGATGACGACCGCATCTGAATCGACTCGATATAGAATTCGCCAGATGATGTTTTTGTCTGTGATTCTTAATTCATGACACTTTTTACCGATGGATGGCATAGGGCGACTGTGTGGCATGCCAATCGATTCACCCTGCTGTAATCGGCGCAGCAATGTTCCTGCTTCGATTCGTGCAGCAGCTCCAAAAGGTGGGCTTTTTACCTCTCCCTTCATCCACACAAGCGGCTTGTCTTCTTCGTTCACCTCTAGAATATGCTACAGCTGTAGTATTATGTCAATAATGACATGATCAATGAGGTGGAACTGGAATTCAGTCTATTTATTTTTGGCCAGGTTTCGGCATAAAAAAGGGTGAAGCCTATTAAAGCTTCACCCTAAATTTTAACAAAGCCTAGCTTGGCTTTTTGTTTTAAAAATCACTTCATAGCAGCAAAGCGTTGTTTCAGCAGGTCGGCAGTTGAGGCGTCGCCTACTTTCTTTTGCATGTCGTCGATCCAGCGTTGCTCGAGTTTGTTTTTGGTCGGGCGATCGGTTTCGTAATAGACTCCAAAACGACCTGGCCACTCTTCGTTAGCTAGAGCAAAGGCTGCACTGTTGTCGCTGACGTCGTGACGATCTTCGTCTTCTGGTGTGCCGTCCCATTTTTTCTCTTCGATAGTGACGAACTCGCCACCTTTACGAGGATTGGCTTGGTCGAAAGCTCCTGGGAAAAAGATCACACACTCGGAAAGTACTTCGACGACAGAAAAGCCTTCGTGTTTGATCGCGCGTTCGAACATCGCCATCATGTGCTTGACCTGAGTGGCGTGGGTGCGGGCGACAAAAGTGGCTCCGCCGTAAACCAGTTTTTTCATCGGATTGACGGGCTGGTCAATCGCTCCTGTGGGATCAGTTTTGGTTTTGAATCCGAGAGGAGAAGTCGGTGAAGTTTGTTTTTTGGTCAGACCATAGACGAAGTTGTCCATGATGACGTAGGTGAGGTTGACGTTTTTACGCGCGGCGTGATCGAGGTGGTTGCCTCCGATCGAGAAGCCGTCGCCGTCGCCACCGAAGGCAAATACGTGCAGGTCAGGACGTGACAAGCTCACTCCACTGGCAAGAGGTAGGGCGCGTCCGTGGATGAAGTGTAGTCCGTGACTGTTGACAAAATAAGGGAAACGCGAGGAACAACCGATACCAGCGATGGTGACGATTTTTTCTTGCGGGATCTGGAGTTTTTCCAGTGTTTTGTAAAAAGAGGCGAGTACGGCAAAGTCACCGCAGCCTGGGCACCATGTGGGGTGATCAGCAGTGAGTGCTTTTTTAGTCAACTTTTCAGGTTCAGCAGTAGTGTTTGCAGAGTCCATGGCAATCGTGGTTATGAGTTCGGATGGGTTGGAAAAGGGGGCGGGTTAAGATATAAGAGTTTCCACTCTTTGCAGGATCTCTTTGATTTTGAAAGTCAGACCGTCGGTTTTGGTGATGCTGATGATTCTTGGATCGGCGTATTTCGCACGCAGCAGAGTGGCGAGTTGTCCATATCCATACATGCCTCGGTCGTTCATCTCGATGACGATGACGTGTTTGAATTGGGCAAAAATATCTCCCAAATCATTAGGCAGTGGATTGAGATGGCGGATGCTCATCGATGAATAGGCTAGACCTTTTTCGCGAGCGCGGATGGTGGCTTCGCGAATGGGACCCCAGGTGGAACCCCAGCCGACTAACAATACATCGCCACTGTCGTCGCCGAAGACTTCGGATACGGGATAGTCGTCAGCTAGTTTGATGATTTTGTTGCGGCGGCGATCCATCATTTTTTGATGCATCTCTGGGCTACCGTTGGGATGTCCCCATGCGTCATGCTCTAGACCTGTGACCACGGGGTATTTGCCGCCAGCCATTTTGGTACCCGGAGGCGCGTGGCGGGTTTCGCCATCGAGTGGGTAGGGGACAAAGTTTTCGTCACGAGTTTCGGTCGCGAGCGTGGGTTCGATCACTATTTGCTCGAGATCGGGCTCTGGGAAGGCTTCGATGCGTGTGGCCAGTGCTTGGTCGGTTAGGATGAACACTGGGGCGCTGCATTGTTTAGCTAGTTTGCAGGCTTCGACAGCGACATGAAAACAGTCTTCGACATTGATCGGGGCTAGCACCACACGAGGCGCATCGCCGTGCGAGCCGTAGATGGCTTGCATCAGGTCGCTTTGTTCGACGCTGGTGGGTAGACCAGTGCTCGGGCCGCCGCGCTGTACGTTGACTATGATCAAGGGCAGCTCTGCCATGGTTCCATAACCGAGGGCTTCCATTTTGAGAGAAATACCAGGACCTGAGCTTCCTGTCATCGACAGGTGGCCGGCGTAAGACATACCCAGTGCCATGGTGATGGCGGCGAGTTCGTCTTCGGTTTGCACAAAGAGTCCGCCGTGTTTGGGCAACTCGGAGCGCAAATGCTCCATGATGGTTGTCCAAGGTGTGATGGGGTAGGCTGCGCCAAAACGAACGCCGCCTGCGATGAGACCGAGAGCCAGGGCGGTGTTGCCGTCGGTGGTGACGTGATCGGTGTCGCCTGCGGCGCCGGCTTTGAGATTAAAGGATTCGCCGTGCAGGTCGCCGATTTGGTAGGCGTAGCCTGCATCAAAAGCGACCATGGCATTGCGCAATACGTCTTCGCCTTTGCGTTTAAATTGTCCTTCGATAAGGCTCACTAGCTTGGAGCGATCAAGTTGGAATAGCGCTGTGACGAGGCCTAACACTAAAATGTTTTTGCCGCGATCTTTAGCGCTGCCACCGAGTGCTTCGATGGTAGTGGAAGTGATAGGCACTCCGACTTGACGCACGCGTTTGTCCTCGAGATCAGGAGTGACGTGGTCGCTGTCGTAGATCAGGATGCCGCCATCGCGCAAGGAGCTGATGTGGGCATCATAACTGTGTTGATAAAAAGCAAAGAGGAAATCGGCTTCGTCTCCTGATGAGAGCACTTCGCCTGATGCCAAGTGAACTTGGAAAATAGAAGCGCCGCCTGAGATCGTCGAAGGAATGGTCATGTAAGTCATGACCTCCCGCGCGCTGCGTCCGGCTAATTTGGCGAGGAATCCGCCGATGGTTTGGATGCCGTCTTGTGAGTTTCCCGCAAAGCGGATGACAGCGTCGGTGATATCGCCGGATGAAGAATCATCAGCGTTTGATTTCGGGGCGGAGGTGGCAGTCGCGCTCATCGATTTTATGCAGTTGTTCGGAACTATTGAGTATTAGTTTAGTGCCATCAAAATGCTATGTGAAGAAAAAATCACTATTGAAGGTTTTATAAACATTCAAATATTGATCTATTTGCTCACGAGCACTTTGTGCAATCGTTATCAAGGGTAGGATAGGGCAAGATGCAAGGAGGAAAAGTGAATCTGTGAAGTTTTTTTTACAAAAGCGCTCAAACTTGGGTTGGTTATCTAGATTTCCCTTGTTGTTGACGGCAGAGCTTCCTCGTGCCTTAGTCGGTGGAGATGGAATCGGGCGTCGTCCTTAGCCCATCTTGTGTTTTTTTAATTTAGATTCGCCATCAAAAGCAGAGGTGAATAAAAGCAAATCTCTAGCACTTAGTCATGACCACAACTGATCCTTCTAGTTCTTCGCCAGCACAGTCTGATGAGACGCGCCCTCATCCTGCTCTCACTGATCACTACGATGACTTGGAGAAGAAACAGTCATTTTTACGCGATGCTTTCGATGATGCTGCACCGTATTATGAGGGTATCGCCAAATGGGGGTGGTTTGGTTCTGGGCATTCTTATCGTAAAGATGCTTTGCAACGTGCGGGAATGAAACCTGGAATGAAAGTCATCGATGTGGCATCTGGTACTGGTCCTACTGCGCGCGCGGTGATTGATATTGTGGGAAGTGCCGACTTAGTCACTTGCATTGAACCCAGTGCGGGCATGTTGGCGGAGTCTGAAAAACTGATCTCATCGGTTCATCATCAGGCGATGGCAGACGACATGCCTGTGGATGACAATGACTTTGATTTTTTGACGATGGGTTTTGCCTTGCGACATGTGGAAGATTTGGGCAGTGCGTTTGCAGAGTTTCATCGTGTATTAAAGCCGGGCGGGAGCGTGGTCATTTTAGATATCACCATGCCCAAAAATCGTTTGGGTCGTTGGTTGATGAAAATCTACTTCAAACATATTTTACCTACCTTGACACGTGTGTTTACTCGCAACGAGGCGGCGAGTTATTTGATGTCGTATTATTGGGATACCATGGATCAGATGGTGCCACGCGAGACGGTGTTGCAAGCTTTGCGCAAAGCGGGCTTTAGCGAAGTCGATGAAGTCGAGGTTTTGGGGGTCTTCACCGAATACAAGGGAACCAAATAGGCGGCTAGCTCGCTGAGCTATTCAAATTTTTCTAAGTCGATGGCTTCGTCGATGAGCATGACAGGGAAGCCGTCTTTGATCGGGTAGAGGCGTTGCTGGTCTGTTGTGAGCAATCCGGCTTCGAGGGGGCTATCGATGAGATCGCCGTGATGGTTGGTGAGCTGTTGTTGCGCGATGGACTGGTTCAGCTTTGTCAGCAGATCGTCATCGGCTAGGATCAAGCTTTGCTGGTTTTGCGGACAGCGAAGGATGCTGATGAGATCGGGTGAGATTTTCATGGTGAAGAGAGGTGTGGTTACGCAAAGGGTGATCAAAGTAATCTGGAATGGATGAGTGGGCAAGTCGCGTAGTGAGGGAGCAAAATATGGAAATTAACGCTTGGCGTGACCTGAAATTAACGAAGAGATATCTTATTCAGTGTTTGCGTTGGCGTTGGCGTTCAGATAATATATTTGATTGCGCCTGAGTCAAAGTTTTGTCATAAGCTTGCATGGATAATTTACAACAGGAAGACCCTCTGGAAAAATGCGCCTTTTCAGGCGAGGAAAGACCACGCTCTAAAATGTTGCAGTATGGGGAGAAATTTATTGCTCCGGAGTTTAAAGAGCAGTTTGTGCAGCTACTGAGCGAAGGTGGTGTAAAAAATCCCGATGATTTGGATTGCGAATTCGTGACTAGTTTGTTTCTAAGCGATATCCTGCGGCAGTCTTTGGTGATATGGAAAGCTCAGTGGAAAGAAATACTGCTTATGTTTGTGATGATCTGGATCCCGTTGGAGCTGGCCGCCGAGTATATTGCCTACAACATTGAGGGCGATGATTGGGCCTCCATTGGAACGGGAGTTCGTTTGGAAAATAATATGGAAATTTGGATCGGAAGCTTAGTAACCGGTGCTATCATTGCCCTTACGGGAAAACGTTGGAGAGGTGGAGGTCAGGTCTCGTTCTCTGGCACGTGGTCTTTGGGGATGACTCATTATGGAAGATTGCTGGGAACGAAAATCATATTCGGCTTAGCTTTTATTTTAGTATTGATACCATTCGTGATCCTGTATTTTGTGCTTTTAGAATATTGGATGGCGACAGTGGGAATTGCTATCATCGGTTTTCTTTTTCTGTGCTTTCTTTTTGTACGTTTCGGATTGAGTGATCCCGCTGCGATTGGTCGCAAGGAAGGCGGGATTCCCGCCCTGCAGGCAAGCTGGAACGTTACGAAGGGGCATTTTTGGAGAGTCGCGGGATTTCAGCTTTTCGTCTTTTCCGTTTTGATTGTCCTTTCCGCTCCGTTTTACCTTTTAACCATGATTCCTTTTCTCGATCATTTCGTCATCAGTGCCCTGCTTGCTGTGGTGTCTGGCGTTATTTTGACCTTTGGAACGGTTGAAACAACGGTTTTATATGAGCACTTGGTAGCAAATTGCCATGAAGGATCTGAGAAAAACAGGGATAGCAAGGTCTCAAGCAAGTTGTAGTCGCTAATAGTTCTTTTGTCTTAATATCGAGGCACTGCAGAATCAATGTGTTTGGACCAGGCATCGATGCCTCCTTGCACGTGACTGGTTTTTTTGAAGCCGTTGTCGGTGAGCAGTTTCAGGGCTTTGGCGCTGCGACCGCCGGCTTTGCAGTGGATGATGATTTCGCTGTCGCGGTCGAGTTCGTGTAGGCGTTGTGAGAGTTCGCCGAGTGGGATCAAGATGGATTCGGGAAGACAACAAATTTTTTGTTCGTTGGGCTCGCGCACATCGAGTAGCAAAAAGGGGCGCTCAGCGCGTTGTTCGATACGATCCTTGAGTTCGTGCACGTCGATTTCGGTAAGGTTCGTAGTTTTTTCGTTAACTCGACCGGTGCCGCAGAATTCATCGTAGTCGATAAGGTCGCTGATAGTGGGGTGTTCACCGCATACGGGGCATTGTGGATCTCGGCGTAACTTAAAATCTCTGAATTTGAAATGCAGGGCGTCGAAGTGGATCAGCCGCCCTAACAGTGGTGTTCCGATTCCGATGATCAGTTTGATTGCTTCGATGGCTTGCATGTTTCCCACTACTCCGGGCAGCACGCCGAGCACGCCGCCTTCGGCACAAGAGGGAACCATGCCGGGTTCGGGTGGTTCGGGGAACATGCAGCGGTAACAGGGGCCGCCGAGATGCGGAGCGAATACCGAGCATTGTCCTTCGAAGCGGAAGATCGAGCCATAGACATTGGGTTTGCGGGTGAGCACGGCGAGGTCGTTGCTGAGGTAGCGAGTGGCGAAGTTGTCGGTGCCGTCGATGATGATGTCGTAGGGCTCGGCGATTTGGCGAGCGTTGTCGCTGGTGAAGCGCTCTTGGTAGGTATCTATTTTAACCAAAGGGTTGATCTCGCGCAGGGTGTCGCGTGCGGAGTCGAGTTTGGGGCGATCCACATCGCTGTTGCCATGCAGGATCTGGCGCTGTAGGTTAGAGGTGTCCACCACATCGGGATCGACTAAGCCTAGCCTGCCTACTCCGGCGGCAGCGAGGTACATGGCGATGGGCGAGCCGAGTCCGCCAGCACCGATGCACAGGATTGATGCGGCTTTCAGTCGTCGCTGACCTTCTTCTCCGACTTCTGGCATGCTTAAGTGGCGGGCGTAGCGCTGGTATTCCTGCGGGGTCAGCTCACAGGATTCGAGTCGATCTGGATCGATGATGGAGTTCATTAAAATAGAGAAGTCAGGTGTTAGATGGCAGCCGTTAGGATGCTGCGGTTTTATAATATAAACAAGAGCCTCGAATTGTGACGCTTTCAAGCACAGACAAGAGAAGGATCGGTTTTTAACGAGATGCCAACCGGAAAAAATAAATTAAAGAAATCGATCGAGCCATAACAACACAAGAGGAATCAATGAAAGTGATAGATAATAGAATAAAAAAACTGGGGGCAGGGGCGATGGTTTTGTTGCTTGCAGCAGCGAGCACGGTGCAAGCCAAAGATGTCAAGTATGATGAACTGAGCAAGCATTTGACCTTTGACAAAACGCCCCTAGCCAAACAGGCGGGCGTGGTCACTTCGTATGCGGATGTGATCGAGAAAGTCACGTCTTCGGTGGTGACGATTTTTTCTTCGAAAGAGGTCAAACAAAAGAATCAGCCACGTTCGCAGATGTTCGATGATCCACGTTTCCGTAAATTTTTCGGACTGCCGGACGACTTTGAAATGCCTAAGCAGCACAAGCAGGAAGGATTGGGGTCAGGGATTATCATCACTTCAGATGGTTACATTTTGACCAACAATCACGTGGTTGGGGGCAAGGGCACTAAGGTCAAAGTGACCTTGGCTGGTACCAAAAAAGATTATGAGGCGCGAGTGGTGGGAGCCGACCCGCAGACGGATGTGGCGCTGATCAAAATCGAAGCGACGGGCTTGAAAGCGGCTACGATTGGCGATAGTTCCAAGTTGCGTGTGGGTGATGTGATGTTGGCAATAGGGAATCCCTTCAGCCTCGAGCAATCGGTGACGATGGGCATTGTCTCTGCATTAGGGCGCAGTAATCTGGGGATCACTGGAGGGGGATACGAAAATTTCATTCAGACTGACGCTTCGATCAATCAAGGTAATTCTGGTGGTGCTCTGATGGATGCTCAAGGGCGCCTGGTGGGTATCAATACGGCAATTCGTCCAGGTATGGGCGGCGGGAATATTGGGATTGGTTTCTCGATTCCCGTGAACATGGCTCTGGGCATCGTGGAGAAACTGCTGGATTCGGGTGGTAATGTGCCACGCGGTTTTTTGGGCGTTACTCTAAAAGACATCGATGCTGATATGGCTAAGGCGCTGGGGCGAGATAATCGCAATGGGGTGATGGTGAGTGAAGTTTGGCCTGGTACGCCAGCAGAAAAATCGGGCTTTCGGCCTGGTGATTTGATCTTAGCTTATCAGGGGGCTGCTGTGAACAGCATGGCAAAACTGCGCTTGGCGATCAGTAATACAGCGCCTGGAAAAAAAGTAGGTTTTGAGTTGTTGCGCAATGGTAAAACCGAGAAGAAAAATGTTGAGTTGGGAGATCTTGGCGGGAGGGGTAAAAAACTAGCAGCGGCGACACCCGAGGTGAAAAAACCTGTAGTAAAGGTGAAGACTGAACAGCTGGCCGAAGGGGTGATGATCCGTGATCTGGATCCTGAGATGACGAAGGCTTTAGGTTTTGCTGCTGATGTGTCTGGCGTATTGGTGGAATCGGTGAAAGAGAACAGTCCTGCTGGGGAATCTGGCTTGAGAGCTGGGCAGGTGATCACTCAGATCAATCAAGTAGCTGTGCCTAAGGTGGCGGATGCTCTGAAACAATTGAAAGGATTTAACGGCGAGGTGTTGTTGCTGCAAGTTTACGAACAAGGGCGACGTGACATCATCGCTGTTAGGATTAAGTAGTGTCATTGGTGATTAAAGAAGTGTTTTCCACTAAATGGTGGTTTTGGCTAGTGGGTCCTATGTTGGTCGCCTTTTTTGTGGGGCAGGCGGCGATGTATTCACGCAGCATCACGATTCGTGAGGTGCGCGATGTGGGTATTGAATTCACTGCGGCATTGATTGAGGCAGCTTTGGCTGAGAACAAGGATGATTCGAAATTGGCTAAATTGAATCGTGTGTTTAATGCTCTGGCGAAAAGAGAAAGCCCCGAAACTCACCTTGGCACGGCGATTTGGGTGCAGGGGCAGCAAAAGGAGCAGAATCATGCCATGTTAGAGGGGAAATCGGTGGAGGCGGTCCATAAGTTGATCGTTGACGGGGATATCAGGTATTCGCTGAGGGAGCTGCGTCCTGATGGTCATGAACATCCATTGCATCTGGCCTTTTTTCGTCCGGAGTTAGCGCATGATATG
Organism: Verrucomicrobiales bacterium; assembly: GCA_021648365.1. GTDB lineage: Bacteria > Verrucomicrobiota > Verrucomicrobiia > Verrucomicrobiales > DEV007 > JAADHD01. Next base: position 21,344 of record JAKISY010000034.1, on the reverse strand, counting down.
GGGGTGGGGCATTTTTTGTGGTTGAGCTTCTTCCAACTTTTTGACGAGCATTCTATAGAAGTGACTGGGCAGGTGTTTGTTGAGAGGCTTTGGCGTTTATGGTTATGGAGTGCGGTGCTCACCCTGTTGGTGATTTTTTTGATTCGCTATGCTTTTTGTTATCACTACCAAAAAATAGCTGCCAAGTTGAAGTATGCGCGTAAGGCTGCTGTCGATTTGGAGGAGATGAGAGATCGCAATCAGCGGGAGTTGGATGAAGCTAAGCAGTATCTGGAGAAAGAAGAAGGTGTGCGTGAAAAATTGAGAGAAGATTATGAACGTCAACAAGCGCTAGTGGCAAAAGCGAACAAACAACAAAAAAAGGCGGATTATGAATTGCAGAGGAGTCGTGAGCGCTTGCAGGAATTGGAACGCTACAAACGCGAGTTTGAGGAACAAAGCGCGCAGGTTCAGCGACTCAAAGAGCAAGCGGACTTACATGCCTTGGAGGCTGAAGAAATACAGCAGCAGCAGATGGAGGTGCAGGCGCAAATTGAGCGCTTTGAGCGGCGTAGCTTAAAGAGTAGTGATACGCTTAGTGAAAAGGTTAATTTGTCGAAGTTAGGGAAGAAGGATTGGCGCTTGTTTTTGACTTCGGCTTTTCCGGACTTTCATTTTAAGCCTGATAGCTTTGATTCTATTGCGAAAGTGACGGCAAGTTCTCAATACAAGGATAACCTCGAGTTGGTGGTGAAGTATCTGGCTAGATTGCACAATGATCGAGATAAGGTGCAATCCAAAAGGGTGCGTGGCGGCTGTGAGGCGCGGGAGATCCGCTTGTCGGGTTCGGGGCGTGGGCATTATCCGTTGCGGATCTACTATTGTGATGACGGGGATCAGGTTTTTGTCTTGGTCGGAGAAAAATCGCACCAGGCTGATGATATTCGTTATTTGCAAGTTCATTATAAGAGTAGGAAGTGAAAGGGGGAGAGCTGTGAAGAGAAAGAGTGGCTCACGCAGAGACGCGGAGGCGCAGAGGAGGAAGGAATCAATTTACATGGATGAGCCGATCCCGCTATTTGCGGGGGAAGACAGCCGGAGCTTTTGCTGAACGAAGGCAACATTCGGGATGGACAGGATGTGGGAGGGGGATTTTGTTTAATACTACTAGTGTTGATAAAATGGGTTGAAAACGATTTTTTTCTGGGTAAGTTGTGGTGCACGGATGAATTTATTTATCAAAAAAAGCTGTCTTTTTTTAGGTCTGATATTTTCAGTAGGATCTGCGCTTGGAGATGAAGAACGAGGAGTTAGCAAGACGGCTCCAATTCTCGAGCTTGAGCAATTGATAGTCTTGTTGGAAAAGAATGAATGGAATCGCTTGGAATTATTATGGCAGCATAGCGGGGGTGATTATTATATGGAAGGTCCTGAGATCGTCATCGTTAAGAATAAGAATAAGGGGCAGTGGGAAATGCTGTTTCGGGATCAGGTGAGATATCAAAACGGAAAAGAGGTGGGGGATAATTGGGAAAAGACAGAACTCAACGAGTCGCAAGTGAAGAGTTTTACAAAGCAATTGGAGGAATACATGATTAAGGCAAAAGAAGAGATTAGCTTTTCTGAGTCTATAGAGAAATTGTCTGAAAGTGAGCGTCGAGTGGCCATAAAAAAAGCGAACTTGGGTTTTGGCATTGCATGGATGGGATATGTTCTCGAGCTTAGTCAGGGAGGGCAGAAAGTTATTGTTTCAGACAGGTTTAGCGAATCGGCTTTCATGATGGGGTGGATGAATTCCTTTGCGTCTCGTAAGTCTAAGAAAGAGTAATTGCAGGGGCACGCTCCTGCGTGCCTTCGCAAGTGCAGGTGTGGAACGAGGCCATCCTGCGAACGCGAGGTTTAGGTTAAAGCTTTTATGATTTGCAGCGTATGCTTGCTAGTGATGTATGACGGGAGGAAAGATTGACAAAATTGGGTGGGGGGTAGAGTCTGCCGGCATGGGAAGCGATATCGAAAAGTGCGAAGTGAAACAAACACCGTTGGCGGCGCGGCATGTGGCTTTGGGTGCGAAGATGGCGGCCTTTGCTGGTTGGGAGATGCCTATTCAGTATGCGGGCATCATGGCGGAACATTTGGCGGTGCGAAGTGAGGCGGGGGTGTTTGATATTTCTCACATGGGTCAAATATGGGTGAGGGGTGAGGCGGCTGCTCAGTGGTTGAACGGGCTGTTGACCAACGATGTGGCGATTTTGGAGGTGGCGCAGGGGCAATACACTTTGATGTTGAATGAAAAAGGGGGAGTGATCGATGATTTGATTATTTATCGTTCTGGAGAGAATGAGTTTTTTCTGGTGGTGAATGCTTCGTGCATTGAGCTTGATTGGGCTTGGCTGCAAAAACAGGCGACGGATGTGGAGGGGATTGAATTGGAAAATGAAAGTGATGAGTATGCTGGCTTGGCGATTCAGGGGCCGAGGGCGGTAGAGGTGTGGGCGGCTATGGCGGGTGAGGGTGGAGGGGCGCTGCCGGCGCGCAATCACATTGTGCGGGTGCCGGCGCACAATGGTGATGATCTGATCCTCTGTCGCACGGGTTACACGGGCGAGGACGGTTTTGAGCTATTTTGTCCAGCGGCTTCGGCGCAGTTTTGGTGGGATGCGGCTTTGGCAGCGGGCTGTGCGCCTTGTGGTTTGGGGGCACGGGATACGCTGCGCTTGGAAAAGGGTTATCCGCTCAATGGGTCGGATCTTGATCAGCAGCATACGCCATTGGAAGCTGGGCTTGGTTTTTTCGTCAAAATGGACAAGGGAGACTTTGTCGGTCGAGAAGTTTTGCTGGAGCAGAAGGAAAAAGGCTTGTTGCGCCGCTTGTGTGCGATTCGCATGGTGGTGAAAGGACCTCCACCGCGTCCGCATTACGCAGTGTGCGTGACTGATGGGGGTGAGCAGATCGCCGAGCTGTCGAGTGGTGGATTGTCACCGTCGCTGAAGCAGGGCATTGGCATGGCTTATCTGCCTAAGGGGTATGGAAAAGTGGGGACTGAACTGGAAATAGATGTGCGTGGCAAGCGCTACGCAGCGGAAGTGGTAAAAAAACCTTTTGTTTGAGCTGAAAACTGAGCTAGGAAACTACAGAACGATAATCAATTCACGAATATGAATATACCCGATCAATTGAAATACGCGGAGAGTCACGAATGGACTGAGCTGGATGGAGAAGTGGCCAAGGTGGGCATCAGCGATCACGCGCAGGCGGAATTGACCGATGTGGTTTACGTCGAGTTGCCTGAGATTGGCAATGTGGTGGAAGCGGGCGATCCGGTAGCGGTGGTGGAATCGGTCAAGGCTGCGAGTGATATCTTTGCACCTGTGGGCGGTGAGATCGTCGAGGTGAATGATGCGGTGCAGGATGATCCGTCACTGGTCAATACCGATCCTTATGGAGCGGGTTGGTTGTTCAAGATCAAAACGGAAGATGCTTCGCCCTTGGAAGCTTTATTCGATGCGGACGCTTATGGTGCGCATATTTCCTGAGCTGAATTTTCAAATCATAAAAAGATGTCAGCTAGCGATCCCTTGCAAGAAACGTGGGCTTCAGATTCATTTGCCCGTCGGCATATAGGACCTGGGGAGAGTGAGACTCAGAAAATGGTCGCGGCGCTGGAGTATCCGTCGCTCGATCAATTGATTGAGGACATCGTGCCGCAATCGATTCGCTTGGATCGGTCGCTGGAGCTACCAGAGGCTTTGACTGAGCGCGCGGCGCTTGAGCGTTTGGAGAGCATTATGGGAAATAACCGCATTTGCCGATCTCTGATTGGAGCGGGTTATTCGGATTGTATCATTCCCCCAGTGATTCAACGCAACATTTTGGAGAATCCGGGTTGGTACACGGCTTACACTCCCTACCAAGCGGAGATCGCTCAAGGAAGGATGGAGGCACTGATCACTTTTCAGACGATGGTGACGGATCTGACGGCGATGGATGTGGCTAACGCGTCTCTGCTCGACGAAGGCACGGCGGCTGCCGAGGCGATGGCGATGTGTGCTGGGGCGCGGATGAAGGGGGATCGGTTTTTGGTGTCGAAGCATTGTCATCCGCAGACGATCGATGTGCTGCGAACGCGAGCTGAGCCGCTGGGGATAAACATCGAGGTGGTGGATGAACAAAACATGGTTGCGCATGTGGGTGAGGAAAAGGATCCGACCTTGTTGGGTTTGCTGTTGCAATATCCGACTACGGATGGTGCGGTGGTTGATTATGCGGAGGTGGCGCAACGGGTTCACGCGACCGGGGCCTTTGTGGTGGTGGCTACGGATCTGTTGGCTTTGACTCTGTTGAAACCTCCAGGTGAATGGGGTGCGGATATTGTTTTGGGTAATTCCCAGCGTTTTGGAGTGCCGCTTGGTTTTGGTGGGCCGCACGCCGCCTTCATGGCGTGTAGTGATAAGATGAAACGTCGCCTGCCAGGTCGTTTGATTGGGGTGTCGAGGGATGCCGATGGTCGTCCGGCGTTACGCTTGTCGCTACAGACGCGTGAGCAGCACATCCGTCGTGAAAAGGCGACCAGTAATATTTGTACCGCGCAGGTTCTGTTGGCGGTATTGGCGGCGATGTATGCGGTGTATCATGGACCACGAGGTCTGAAAGCGATTGCGCTGAAGGTGCATCGTCGCACCGAGAAGTTGGCGAAGCTTTTATCGTCAGCGGGGATTGAGATGGCGCATCAGCACTTTTTTGATACGCTGAAAATATACGCTGATCCTGCGGACAAAGAGGCTTTGTTTGAGCGGGCGCAGAATTTGGGTATCAATCTGCGCGATTATGAAGAGGACTACGTGGGGGTGTCTCTGGATGAAACTTGTGACGATGAGCTGTTCCAATCGTTATTAGAGCTTTTTGGTTTGAACGACCAGCAGCAGGATGTGCCAGAGCAGGCGATTCCCTTTGAATTGCAACGTCAGTCAGATTATCTGACTCATTCGGTTTTTCATCTTTATCATACCGAGACGGAGATGTTGCGTTACCTGCGTCGTTTGGAGGGCAAGGATTTGGCCTTGAATGTGAGCATGATCCCGCTGGGATCCTGCACCATGAAACTGAATGCTACGGCTGAAATGATGCCTTTGAGTTGGCGTTCGGTAGGAGGACTGCATCCTTTTGCCCCACCAGATCAGACTAAGGGTTATGTGCAAATGGCGGATGAACTGGAAGCGTGGTTAGCAGAGATCACGGGTTTTGCTGCGGTTTCTTTGCAACCGAATGCGGGGTCGCAGGGTGAGTTTGCTGGTTTACTGGCGATTCGTCGTTATCATCGAGAGCGCGGTGATGATGGTCGCAATATCTGCCTGATACCCACTTCGGCGCATGGCACTAATCCAGCCAGTGCGGTGATGGCGGGTTTCAAGGTGGTGCCAGTGCGCTGCGACGATGAAGGCAATATTGATGTGGCGGATATCAAGGCGAAAGCTGCCGAGCATGCTGAGAATTTAGGGGCACTGATGATCACTTATCCCTCGACTCATGGAGTGTTTGAAGAATCGGTGAAGGAAATCTGCGCCTGCATTCATGAGAATGGCGGGCAGGTTTATTTGGATGGTGCCAATATGAACGCGCAGGTGGGGCTATGTCGTCCCGGCGATATCGGTGGTGATGTTTGTCACTTGAATTTGCACAAGACTTTTAGCATTCCCCATGGTGGAGGAGGCCCTGGAGTGGGTCCGATTGGTGTGGCGGAGCATTTGGTTCCCTACCTGCCTGGACATCGGGAATGGGAGGACGGGAAAGAAGGAGGTGCAGTTTGCGCGGCTCCTTATGGTAGTGCGAGTATTTTGACCATATCGTGGATGTATCTAGCGATGATGGGTGCCCCTGCGCTGAAGCGTGCCACGAAGATTGCTATTTTGAATGCTAACTACATTGCGCATCGCCTGAAAGAGTTTTATCCTGTTCTGTATCGTGGTAGAAATGGCTTGGTGGCGCATGAGTGCATTATAGATTTGCGACCGCTCAAGGAGCTGTCTGGAATCGATGTGGAAGATGTCGCTAAACGGCTGATGGACTACGGTTATCATGCTCCGACGATGTCATGGCCTGTCCCTGGTACGCTGATGATTGAGCCGACGGAGAGTGAGTCGTTGGTGGAGCTGGATCGTTTTTGTGACGCGATGATTTCGATTCATGCCGAGATCGAGCAAGTGATCAGTGGATCGGCGGACAGTGAGAACAATGTGCTGAAAAACGCACCGCACCCAGCAGAGACTTTGTTGTCCGATAGCTGGGATCGACCCTATTCACGCGAGGCGGCAGCCTACCCGACGGAATGGACGCGCAAGGCGAAGTTCTGGCCGCCGATCAGCCGGATTGATAATGTGTTCGGAGACCGCAACTTGGTGTGTTCGTGTGAAGGTATGGAGGCTTATGAGTAGGCGCGGAATTTGAGATTTGAGCCGGAACGTAGTGGAGACAGCCGGATGATACTGCCAGAAGGCAAATTTGAAATTGAGGAGATGGAGACGGATTGGGAGAATTGGAAGCCGAACATGCGGGCGACGCTGGTGTTCGTGCGGCGTGGCGACGAGGTGTTGTTGATTCACAAAAAACGTGGTTTGGGTGCGGGCAAGATCAATGGACCTGGCGGGAAGTTGGATCCGGGCGAGACAGCCCTGCAAGCGGCGATCCGTGAGGTGGAGGAGGAACTCAAGATCACCGCTTTTGACTTGGAGGAAATGGGGATTTTGCGTTTCCAGTTTGTGGACGGGCTAGCGATTCACTGTGTGGTTTACACTGCTGCGGGCTTCAGCGGTATTCCTACAGAGACGGACGAGGCTATTCCTGAGTGGTTCAAGGTGGATGAGATTCCTTATGAGCAGATGTGGCAAGATGATCAGTATTGGTTGCCGAGGATGTTGGGCGGGGAAAAGTTTTTAGCGCACTTTGATTTCGATGACGAAGAAATGCTGAGTATGTGCATTGAATGGGGAGCAGAGTGATTTATTATAGGGTCTTCTTTTTTGTTGCTGGTTTTTTTATGGTTCTAGATGCATTTGTGCCTGCATCAGAAGGGGCTGCTAGGTATTCAAATTTAGCTGAGCTGTTGATAGGGGCCTTGTTTTTACTCCGTGCTTTAGCATTTCATAAAAAAATCAAATAGCTAAGTGGCGGAGATGTTTTCTGAGTATCTAAAAGGCATTTACCAGGAAATATTAATTTAGCATCAAATCGTAAGAGAAATAGAGGGCGAGTTAGCAGAATTGGGATGTAGCAGGTGCATACAGTCGGATGATTGAGAGGGGGGATACCAGAAAACAGTAAAGGCTGTGTAAAGGAACCTGACCTTTTATAAGAATGTTGACGCGATGTATATCGTTGTTCGTTTGCGATGATTTCATGAGAATCTAAATCCTCTTCATCGAGGTTTGAAACAAAGGGTGAATGGACGTAGGTGGGAAAAACATGAACAGCAACACTACATTAGAAGCGACGGCCGTCGCTTCTAATGTAGTGTTGCTCACTGCCGACTTGATGAAAGTTTCAGGGGTTACTCACTCTTTTGAATTTTTCAAACTATAGCTGCGGGTGTCTCGCCTGCAGAGTGAGGCCGATAGGTGTTAGGCTTATTTGATAGTTCTCATTTCCAAATTGGGTAAAAGTTATTCTGTCCCAGCGAAGTGTATGGGGCGAAATAAAAAGATCCTCAATGAATTGAGGGAAAATGTGCCAAATTTGGTCACTTGGCACGAAGTAGAGTGACGAATAGGGAAGTGGTATTTGAGCTTGTTCTCTTTAACCAAGGCTTCGACGGATATTCAATCAAAAGGCCAGGGCAGAGAGCGGGGCCAGTAGGTGGGCATGGGGAAGGAGTCGTCGTTCTTTTTCCAGTGTCTCCATAAGAAGAAGGCGGTGAGGGAAGCGGCTAGGATGAGAAGTAGTTGTTTGAGCCAACGGTAGTTTTTGGGAGCTAGGGTGTAGGCTCCGAAGGGTTCGGATGGGAGGGAGTATTTTGCTCCTGTGCCGACGCTTAGCACGCGGAATTCGTAAAGAGAAGAGGGGTTGAGGTTTTTGATGGTGGCGTAGATCCGGTCATCGCTGCGTGTGAATTCGACATCATGGAAGGGGACCCATACGCTTTCGATAGCGAAGTTGGTCTGATTGATAAGCATTTTTCGCATATCCATTTCAAAGACGACATGGTCGGCATCGGGTAGTTTCCAACTGAAGCTTAATGAGTGTCGTTCGCGCTGGTGGAGGGCGAAATCGCTTGGGGTGGGAATGTTCTTGGAGTATTCGCGGGTGACGAAGTCGCGGGTGTAGAAACCCGATGGGCTGCGGTGGTCTTCGCCGGTTTCTTCGTTGGGCAAGGGTGGTAGGGGGCTAGGTGGAGGCAGTGGTCGCTCGGAAAGTGGGGTGTCGGGCGAGGTGGCGGCGATCGCTTTTTCGATTCGGGGGTGAAGCGGGGTTTGTTTTGTCATCGACTCGGGGGCGTTGACGAGGGCGGAGAGGCGGATGCTGAAGGCTCCGCTGTTGGTGGTGATCTTGAGGATGTCGGAGTAGAGGCCGAATTGTTTGGCGGGGGCTACGAAGTTTAGGGTGAAACTGGCGCTGGAGCGCGGCGCTACGGAGAGGGTATTGGCGGTTGTCGCTGTTTTTTTTGCGAGATGGAAGGGGGGCAGTAATCCAAGTCCGATGGTGCTTCCAGTGCCGCCGAGGTTTTTGATCAAGATGGTTCGGCTGATGATCTCGCCTGGTTTTGCGGCGCCAAAGTCGATGCGATCTAGAGTGGGGTCTGGCAGTTCGACTTTGATCAATGCTGGGGTAGGTGAGGCTTCGACTTGGATGTTTTGTAGGTGATGTTGACTGCGCAGGGTGAGGGTGCCTTGAAAGCTAAGGGCATCACTTTCTGGGATGGAGATGGTGAGGGTGCGACTTTCTCCAGAGGGCAGCACTAGGGTGGGGTCACTGGGGTCGGTTTGTTCTAAATAAGAGGTTCGCAGAGGGTGGTGGACCTTGATGGGCAGCTCTCTTCCTGCTTGGTTGGTGACGAGGATTTCGCCTTGGCGGGTTTGAGTTTTTTGATTCCAAGTGAGTTTCAATTTGGCAGGTTCAACTTTAAAGGGAGCGATGGCATTACCGGTGAAGGTGGTGACGGGTTTTTTATGGAAGGCGTAAGGCATGCTGAAGGAGGCTACTTTAGTAGGGCGGAATTCCACTTTGATCACTTTGCTCTTCCCAGGTGCGAGGTATAACTCGCCGTCAGCGGGTTCGAGTAGTTTGAGTGGCGGGGGGAGTTGGATGATTTTTCTAAACTCGATATTACCCGTATTTTTCACCATCATTTCTAGCGTTCGGTGGTCACCGAGGATGAGGCTACCAAAATTGATGGAGGCGGGTGCTTCGATTTTTGATTCGGGTGCTTCGAGTTCGATGATGACTTGCACGGGGGCAGCGTAATAACCTTTGGGGTAGCGCGCGGAGAAGGTGAACATGTCGAGCTCGCCTTTGCTTTGGCTGGCAGATTGATAGACGATGGTGGCTTTGGTGCGGTCTTCGGGCACGGGCTTGGGAGTGTCGATCACGCCGAGGGCGGGGAAATCGCGGACGACGTATTCCACTGCGGCAGCGGTGCTGATGGTTTTACTGCCTAGGGTGATGCGCACGGTTTGTCCTTTGACCACTTTGATGCGCATGGCGATCGGGGCAGGTTTACCGAGGGCTGCTTTGCGGTCGATGGGTTGTTGGGCTTTGCTCTTGCTAACTGTTGCGAAAAAGAACAGCAGCACGACGAAGGTGAAAAGCGTGGGGAGCAGTAGGCCATAAGAGGCAGTGAGCTGCGGTGGAATCCGGCCCGGTGGCAAGTTGGGTGATGGAAGAGAGCCAAACAAAAGGTGCTGATCTTAGATGAGTTCGAATCCTTGCAGGCGCTGACGTAGCAGGTCGAGTGCGGCTCGGGTGGTGCGTATCTTAAAGGAAGAACGGTCGAGGGGGAAATAAAATCGATTGGAAAAGGTGGGCTGGTTTTTTTCCGCCAAAGCGATATAAACGGTGCCGACGGGTTTTTCTTCGCTGCCACCTGTAGGGCCGGCGATGCCAGATACGGCGAGGGCAAAATGGGCGTCACTTTTTTGCAAACAGCCTTCAGCCATCGCGCGCACGGTTTCATCACTGACGGCGCCGTGGTCTTCGATGAGTTGCGCAGGGATGCCGAGCATGTGTGCTTTGGCGTCATTGGCGTAGGTGATGTAGGCTCGCTGAAAAATCGCGGAGGAACCTGAGACGTCGGTGAGGGTGGAGGCGATCAGTCCGCCAGTGCAGGACTCTGCGGTGGAGATGATTTGTTTTTTTTCAGTCAGTAAATCGACGATGATTTGTTCGAGTGGGTCTTCGGACTCGGTGACGATTTCGCGCTGGTATTTTTTGCGAATGATGGAGGAGCCTTGTTCGACGTCTTTGGGGCTGCCGATCAAGCGCACATCGACTTCGCCGAGGCGGCAACAGTAACCGATTTCAAGATCGGGCAGGGTGGCAAATTCTTCATCTAGCGCGTGGGCGAGATTAGATTCCCCGATGCCGATGGTTTTGAAATTGGTGTAGGTCTGTGCTCCAGCTTGGGCGCTGTCCTGCTGGTCGCGCAGTTTGACTAGTCGAGGGGCGACTTCGTTTTTGAACATTGGGATGAGTTCGCGTGGTGGTCCAGGTAGCAGGAAGATGTGGGGGGAATGATCTTCGATCGCGGGCAGGTAGATGCCGGGGGCGGTGCCTTTGGGGTTGTGTAGGGCTTCGCCGCCTTCGGGGATCAGGGCTTGGCTGAGGTTGGGGGCGGTGAGTTCGAGTCCGCGCGCGGAAAAAATATTTTCGATGTGCTTGAGCACTGCGGTATCGGTTTTTAATTCACGGCCAAGCAGCTCTGCAGTGATGTCGCAGGTGATGTCGTCAGTGGTGGGGCCGAGCCCTCCGGTGACGATGATGACATCGGCACGGGTCATCGCTTCGGCGAGTGCGTGGCGGATCTCTTCGCCGTCAGGTATGCTGACTTGGCGTTGCACGCGTAGTCCGAGTTTGAAGAGGCTGTCGCCGATGAAGGCGAGGTGGGTATTGATCACCAGGCCGAGCAGGAGTTCGCTGCCAGTATTGATGATCTCGATTTTCATCGTAGGGAATTTGAGATTTGAGATCTGAAATTTGAAATTATTATGCTCGATTATTCCGCATCTTGGATACGGAAGTTCACGCAAAGGGATTTGAGAGAAAGGTTTCCTAGCAAGTGCTAAGCTTCACTGCTGCTGTCTGCTTCTACGGGGATCGTGATAGCATCTGACCAGAGGTCTTCGAGGGAGTAGAGGTCGCGTTTGTCGTTGTGAAAGATATGCACGATGACATCGCGGTAATCGAGCACCAGCCAGTGGCTCTCGGGTGTGCCTTCGGAGGCGTGCTTTTTGAGCTGATATTCGCTGTCGAGCGAGGCAGCGACTTCTCGGCGGATGGCTTTGAGATGGGGGTGCGAGGTGCCGCTGCAGATGACAAAGTAGTCTGCAATCGTGGATATACCCTTCAGATCGAGGATGACAACATCCTCGGCCTGCATTTCATCTGCTGCTTTTGCAATCGCTTGGGCAAGCGCAAGTCCCTCTAGCTCAGTTTCCGACATGGGACAGGAATACGTGGAATTTGGGATTTATCAAGCAAGCATTGCCCTGCTTTGAGGAAATTCGTGTTTTTCACGAATCTGATTGGGTGTAGGGTGCGCGAGATGATGAACAATGTAAAAATCCCTTTCTATTTAGGATTTGCTATGAGCTGTATGCTGGCGCCACTGTTGCAGGGGCAGGAGTCTCAGCAAAAAAGTGTATTCAGCGATCCTAAACCTCCCGAAGTGTTTACGGTGCCGGCGGACGCAAACATCCCAGCAGCTAAGGCTTTTGAGCGGTTGAAATATCACGCTGCGCCAAAAGCCTTGCCCGAGGGGGCGGTGACTCAGGATTGGAAGCGTTTTTTGGGGCCGAACGATGATGCTACCACGGGGGAGACGAAGTTATTGGCAACATGGCCGAAGAGTGGGCCGAAGGTGGTTTGGGAAATGCAGAAGGGCACGGGTTATACTTCGCCGGTGATCGCTGGGGGGCGCTTGGTGTATTTTCATCGTATCGAAGATGAGGAGGTGATCGAATGCCTGGAGCCAGAAACGGGCAAACGGTATTGGAGTTTTTCTTATCCGGTGGAGTATCGAGATCGTTATGGGTATAGCAATGGCCCGCGTGCCAGTGCGGTGATCAGTGAGGGGAAAGTTTACACGCTGGGGGTGCGCTCGGTGTTGACTTGTTTGGATTTGAAAACTGGCACTAAACTTTGGCAACGGGATCTGGCTGCGGAGTTTGATATTGCCGACTACTTTTTTGGTCATGGATCTTGTCCTTTAGTTTACGACGGTAAGGTGATCGTGAGCATGGGGGCTGCCAATGATCTGGCAATGGCTGCTTTTGATCAACATAGTGGGAAACTGGTGTGGGGTAGCAAACATGAATGGCATGCGAGTTATTCGTCACCGCTGGTGAAAACTCTGCGAGGCAAGCCGAGGTTGTTGGTCTTGATGGGAGGCGATACCAAACCGCCGACTGGGGGGCTGCTGTGCATCGATCCGGATAACGGTGAAGTATTCGACGCTTTTCCGTGGCGAGCGGATATGTACACGTCGGTGAATGCAACGACACCCGTGGTGGTAGAGAAGGATCAGGTTTATATATCTGAATGTTATGTCAGCGGCGGGGTGATGGTGCAACTAGATGAGAATCTAAAATGGAAAGAAGTGTGGAAAGCTCCAGAGTTTGGTATGCATTGGACTACGCCAGTCCAGCAGGATGGTTATCTCTATGCCTATCGAGGGCGAAATGAGCCAGATGCCTGGCTGGCGTGTTACGAGATCGCTTCGGGCAAGGAGATGTGGCAGGAAGATTTGTTGTGGCAGGTCGATATGGGGGGACGCGAATCTAAGATGAAGATGCTACGTGGCAGTATTTTGAAAGCCGACGGTCGATTTTATTCGTTAGGAGAGTTGGGCTCGTTTGGTATTTTGGATTTGTCGAGCAAGGGGGTGGAGTTAAAGGAGGTGAGTCAGTTGTTCATGGCGCGCTCGACTTGGTCACTGCCTGTGGTGAGTCAGGGGCTGATGTATATCGTGCAGCATGAGCCAGGTCAGATGGGTGGTGCTGGGCGTAGGGTGATTTGTTATGATCTGCGGGCGGGGGAGTGAGGGGGGAGGATAATGGATAATGGATAATGGATAATGGAGAAATGGAGAAATGGAGAAATGGAGAAATGGAGAAATGGAGAAATGGAGAAATGGAGAAATGGAGAAATGGAGAAATGGAGAAATGGAGAAATGGAGATGAGGTCGCAAGGAGTGAAGCTTTTCAGGCCTAGTGCTGCTCGCGTATTGAAAAGAGAGGATGAAGGTTGGCGGGTCTCTCAGTTAGGTTCAGAATATTTTTTTCTGATGGCACCTTTGAGTATTGTATTTGCGATTATTCCGTGGGTTTTGTTGGTGAAGTTTACTGCTTCATTTGCAGTTGGGGCGGTGGGAGCTGTGCCAGCTGCAATGTTAAGTTATGCTTACGTCAAATGGGCTTTTAGTATGTTTAGGCTTCAACGAGTCGTTGTGAATCGTAATTATATAACAGCGTCGCATTTTGGGAAGACGACCAAATATGCAGTCGAAAATATAGTGAGGATCAAAACTAAGGAGATGCGTATTGTAACGGTTCATTTGAATAACGGTGAGAGCGTTTGTTTCATGGGGCTGTCGGGCTATAATATTTTTGATGACAAGACGAGTTTTGAAAGGATTCTTGAATATTATGAACAGATAGGTGAGAAGGAGAATACTCAAGCTTCTTCGCCAAGGCTTGGGTAAACTGCTCAATCTCCGTGAAACTAGGGAGGGGGAGGTTGAACCACAGAGAGCACGGAGTTCACAGAGGTAGGAAAGAGTTTAACCGCGGATAGCGCGGCTGTAGCGAAGCGAAGACGGCTGGAGGGGATTACCCGAAGGCAAATGAACGCGGATAAGAAAGAAAATATATTAGGATACGAGTTTCAAACAAATGGAGAGGATGAAGGCGCTGATATGACAGGTATGAGATACATTTGGGCTTGGGTTATGCGGAAGAGGTTAGTCTTTCTGATGGTATTATTTTTTTGCTCTGCGGTGAGTGGGTGGGCTTGGTGGCGGCCGGCACAGCGGTTCGAGGTTAGCGAGTTGGCTTTGGGAGAGTTGCGCTTGGTGACTTGGAATGTGGGTTATTTTGCTCCGGTGAAGAATAAAAATGCGAAGGATTTGGATGTGGAGAGAATTGCTGAGGTGTTGCAACCTTTACAGGCTCAGGTGGTGGTGCTGCAGGAACTGAACTCGGTGCAGCAGGCTGAAGAGATTGCCCGGAAGTTGGGAAGCAATTGGTGTGCCAAGACGGTGGAAACAGGACATGATCAGATTTTGGCGGTTTTATCAAGATTGTCGGGCGCGGAAGTAGAGACTAGGACGGCTGGTGGCAGATCAATGATCGGGGTTGGTTTTCAAGGTGAGGATGATCGGGACGTTTTTATTCTGGGCGTTCATTCCCCTCATCCGGCACGAGGGATGGACGACACGGTGGATAATATCAAAGCTGCGGTTGCCTGGATGACAGAAAGGAAGGAGCAGATTCGGATCATGGCGGGGGATTTGAACTATAACTTTGATCCGGATTTGGCGGTGGAGAGAGATGTCCTCTATCGTGAAGTGATGAGTGTATTATCCGACGGCACGATTTCGATAGGAGAAACTTATTATGCTCATACGCGGATTGATCATGTTTTCCATCACCCGCAGGGAATGAAGGTGATGGAGAAAAGCTCGGGCATGGTGGATTTGGAGCCACGTTTTGCTATGGTGCCGGGATGGAGGGATCATCGCCCGGTGGTGACGACGTATGATGTGGGGGATTTTTAGTATGTCGAGTGTAGAAAGAAAATGCAGAAGTTGTAGTAAAATCACGATGAAGCACAAAGGATACAGCGGCACGGTGAGATTCGATGACGATGATGAGGTTTTCCACGGAGAAGTTTTGGGACTTAGAGATGTGGTGACTTTTCAGGGAACCACGGTGGAAGAATTGAAACGGGCTTTTGAGGATTCAATCGAGGATTATTTGGATTTTTGTAAAGAGCGCGGGGAGGCACCAGACAAACCTTTTTCAGGGAAATTTTTGATGCGCATCGAACCTAGCCTTCATCGTCAGCTTTATGAATTGAGCGCGGACGAGGGCGAGAGTTTGAATGCTTGGGTTGCTAGGCGATTGGAGGATTTGGCGAAAGGCTGAGAGGGATATGCAGATAGAGTTTATTGAGGAATACGATGGCAAGATATAGGTTGGCAATTTTGAAGGGTAGGCTTCCAAAAAAAACGGACGATGGCTGGCTGGTCTCTCAAGTAGCTTCTGAATATTTCGTTTTCATGGTTCCCTTGGCGATCAATTTTTCTAGGTTGCGGCGGGTCACGGTGAATCGAAGCTACTTAAAATCATTGCGTTTTGGGAATGAAATTCAGTATCTTGTTGCTGATATAGAAAAGGTTGAGATCTGGTAGAAAATATAGACAATTAAAAAAATGTCGGTTAATCTATGAACATGTCCACCGTTACAGAGCTCATTAGCAATGCCCTCGACTTGCCGAGGACTGACCGAACCTATCTCGCCAAAAAGCTCCTTGAGAGTCTTGGGGAAGCGGAGGAGCTAAGCAACGAAGAACAATCTACGATAGTGCGTCGTTCACGGGAACTCAAGGAGGGAGTCGTCAAGGGGCTGAGCTTGGATGAGCTCAAGGAGATTGTGCGTCAAAAGACGGCATGACCAATCTGGTCATTCATCCTGAGGTAGCTGGTGATATTGCTGATGCTTTTGCTTGGTATAAAAAAATCGATCCTGAACTAGCTGTTCGTTGGAGCGATATTGTTTACGAGAGCATAGAGTATGCGAGGGAGGCACCATGGCATCACCCGAGAATCCACTTGGAATACCGGAGGGTGTTGTGTGATCCCTTTCCTTACAAGGTGATTTTTGAAGTGCTCGAAACTGAGCAGGCGGTGCACATTGTCTCGGTGTTTCATCACAGTAGTGATCCAGATTTGTGGAAGGAGCGAATTATAGATTAACCTTGCCTGCACTCCGTAGGTGTCTGCCCGAGCTGCTTTCTGAACAAGCGCGATAGATCTTGGCTGGAATCAAAACCGCATTCTTCGGCGATGCGGGTGATGGTCCAGTCACTTTGTTGGAGGAGTTTTTTTACCTGATCGAGGCGCACGCGAGTGATTTCTGATTTGGCGCTGTGGCCGACGGCGTTTTTGAAGCGGGAGGTGAAACTGCTGCGAGACATGGGGATGAGGTCGATCACTTCGTTGACTGACATCGGTCGGTGCTGTCCGTGGTGGCGGATGTGACGTAGGGCGGTGGCGATGAGTGGGTCATCGAAGGAGAGGTAGTCGGTTGACTCGCGGCGAACTAATTTACGTCCGCCGCTGCGAGTGATGTCTGGCGGCTGGTAGCTGGGCTCGCTGATCATGCGGTGCAGGATGGTGGCGGCGTCATAACCAAACTGATGGTAGTCGATCTCGATACTGGTCAATGGTGGGTGGCTGGATTCGCAGACCATTTTATCATTCCAGATACTCATGATGGCGATTTCATCTGGGCAGCGCAGACCCATTTCTTCGACGGCCTGGGTGACCAGTGAGCCGGTGACGTCGGTATTGGCTAGGATTCCGGCGGGTAGCTCGACTTGTTGCAGGGATTGCTTGATGAAATCAATCGCGCTGCGCCAATCATTGCGGTTGCGCACCACCACGTCGGGCATGTGTTGTTCGGTCCACTCAAACAGTTGGCAGGACTTGCCGGCTTGTTCGAGTAGCTGGCGGAAGCTGCGTGCGCGACGGTGGGCGGGTTCGAAGCGTTGCGGACCGAAGTAGGCAAAACGGTTGAGTCCGAGACTGACAAGATGCTCAGCAGCGAGGCGGGCGATCTGAGTGTCGTCCCAGAAAATGATGGGTGCTCCGGGGTATTCGTCGAACCAGCCGGTGGCGTTGACCACGGGGATGCCAGATTTTTTCAACCACGCGGCATCGAGGATGCGATTCTCACCACTGAGGGGGATGATGCCGTCACCTTTCCAAGAGGCATCGAGACTGACTGGGCGCGGACCGAAGTGGAAATCGCTGTCCACTTCGAGTTGCCAGTTGCCGACTTTGCGAGAAAAATCGACGATGCCTTGGAAGATCTCAACGGCGTAACTGGGACCTGATTGCAGGGCGATGCCGATGCGAAGGGTTGCGGGGTTTTTGGTCAAAATGCTACAAAGTTGGGGTTAAATTGCTATTGTGGAAGTATCGCTTTGTCGTGAAATTCTGCAAGTAATATGAAAAGACGTAATTTTATCAAGACAGTGGCAGGAACGGCAGCGCCTGCATGGATGGCTGCGGCGCAAACCGTCAATGCAAGCGATGGTTTTAAGTTCAAATACATCGTGGGTTCTTCGATGTTTGGCGAATTGTCACTATCAGAGATCCTGCCGTTGATGGTGGAGATGAAGACGGAGTTCATTGATATCTGGCCTCGTAAGCATGGCAATCAACGTGAGCAGGTGGAGGAAATGGGGCATGACAAGTTTGCGGCGATGTTGAAAGAGCATGGAGTGAAGTTGGGCTGTTCGACGCGTTATGATCTGGGACCTTTCGGTTTGCAGGAAGAGATGAAGGTGGTGTCGATACTGGGCGGGGATTTGCTCGTCTGTGGTGGCAGAGGGCCGAAGAAGCTGAAGGGGGCAGAGCTGAAAGCGGCGGTGAAGGTATTTGCTGAAAAAATGAAACCCCAGATTGAGGCTGCGGAGAAGAATGGTGTGGTGATTGGGATGGAGAATCACGGCAATAACATCATGGATTCAGCAGATTCGTTGAAGTGGTATGTGGAGTTCACTGATTCCAAACATACAGGCATAGCGCTGGCACCTTATCATTTGGAAAGTCTGGGCATGGATTCGAATGACTTGGCGAAACTGATCGAGGATCTCGGTGATCGGATGGCGATGTTTTACGCCTGGCAGCACGGTATGGGGTGTACCAAGAAGATGCCGAAGCAGCAGGAACTGATGCAGATGCCTGGGCGCGGCAAGTTGGATTTCGGACCGATAGTGGCTGCTTTGAAGAAAAGTCAATATCAAGGTTATACAGAAATCTTCATGCATCCGACACCAAGAGGGATTCCGATTTTGCCGACGGCTAAAGAGGTGGCGGATGAGATTAACCGGGCAAGGGTTTATTTGGAGAAATGGGTTTAGGCTAGCGTTTGGTGATTCAGTAAGAAGGTGTCTCGCCAAGGAGCAGAGAGCTCAAAGGAAGAGGGATATATTTAAAGATTATGAGTGAAAAAGTATTGATTATTATTGGGGATGCTACGGAGACGGTGGATACTTTGTATCCTTATTACCGTTTGATTGAGAGTGGATTTACGCCGGTGGTGGCGGCGCCTGAGAAGCGTTTGTATCAGATGGTGATGCATGAGAACCGGCCGGGCTGGACGATCACCAAGGAGTGGGAGGGGTATCAGATTGAGGCGGATGTGAGTTTTGCTGAGATTGTGGCGGAAGATTATGTGGGTATCTTTTTTAGTGGCGGACGCGCGCCTGAATACATTCGCGAGGATGAGGATTTGCTGAAGGTGACGCGTCACTTTTTTGAGGAGAATAAACCGATCGCTTCGGTGTGTCATGGGGTGGAGATACCTGCACGTGCGGGTTGTGTGAAGGGGCGCAGAATGGCGACGGTGCCGAAGTGTCAATTTGACTTAGAGGTCTGCGGCGGCATTTTTGTTAATGAAGCTTGTGTGATCGATGGTAATCTGGTGAGCGGTCGGACTTTTCATGATCATGGTCATTATATGGGGCCATGGATGAAGTTGCTGGAAGAAGCGCGAGGATAGGAATGAAGAGATGGATCCACGAAGGTCACGAAGTTGCACGAAGGGGAAGAGAGATACAGGTTTAGGGCAATGGTAATTAGTTAAGGGATTTGTTACTATTCAGTATCTGTTGGAAAAAATGATAAGAGAGTCTCACACGAAGACACGAAGGCACGAAATGAAGAAAAGAATTCAATCAGATAACTTCGAGTCTTCGTGCGTTCGTGTGAAAATATCATTGGGTAAGCTGTTTTTTGAATGACCTAAATAGGTATAGGGTTACAACGACAATGATGAGTTTTTTTATGAAAATAACGATTGCGGTATTTGGGTTGATGATGATGGGCGCTGCCGTGGTGTCGGCGCATCCGGCACAGGCGGAGCCGGTGGAGTATCCGTTGGTGGTGGGCTTTGAGCGTTTTTATTCGGCTTTGGATGAGGATGAGTATTTGGCGGAGGGGGGGATGTTGTTATTGAATGAGCTGAACTGTGTTCGCTGTCATACGCCGCCGGAGAAGTTGAAGCCTAGCCTGACGGGTAGGCAGGCGACTCAGTTGCAGGGGGTGGGGTCGCGCATGGATGCGCTGGATATTGAGTTGATGCTGCGTAATCCGCGTTTTGTGAAACGTGGTACGATCATGCCGAGTTTGTTTGCGGGGGCAGATCGGGATTTGAAAGAGATCGAGGCGTTGAAACATTTTTTGGTTTCTCAGAAACAAGCGGTGAAGCCAATGCCTGAAGGCGAGGAGGAGGCGGGGCGGGTGTTGTATCACGAGATTGGTTGTGTGGCGTGTCATGCGCCGGAGACGGGCTACCGACCAGCAGGGTTTCCAGAGGGAGAGAAGCTTGAGTTGTTGGGTTTGCCGTCGGTGCCATTGAGCATGGTGGATCGCTATGATCGCGATAGTTTGGGTAGATTTTTACTGGATCCGCAGCATGTGCGTCCTTCAGGGCGCATGCCGAATATGAAGTTGAGCGAACGGGAGGCGGCTGACTTGGCGACTTATTTGAAGTCGGGACCGCAGGTGGAGTTGCCGAAGAACTTGGCAGCGGAATTGAAGGGGGGGGCGGATTTCAAGGTGGACCCAGCTTTGGTGAAACGTGGCGGTGAGATTTTTTTGGAGAAAAAATGTGTGGCTTGTCATACGCACCCTGGTGCTGAAAAATTGGCGGTGAAAGTGGCTAAGCCTTTGTTGGATTTGCAGTGGAAACAAGCAGCGGGTTGCCTGGCGGATTCACCACAGTCAGGTGGGGTGCCATGGTATTACCTTGATGAAGGGCAGAAAAAAGCGATTCGCTTGGCATTGAAGGGGCTGGCGAAAACAACTGAGCCAACGGTGGCACAGCAGATCGATCATACGATGATGCGTTTTGATTGTTATGCTTGTCATACCCGTGATGGCAAGGGGGGGCCGGAACTCTCACGCGAACCGTTTTTTGGGGTGCGCGAGATTGGTGCGATGTCCTTGGGGCGTTGGGGGAATTTGCCACCACCTTTGGATTTGGTGGGGAGGAAATTGACCGCGCCTTGGTTTGAGAAGATTCTATGGGGAGAGGGAGGCGAGGTGCGTCCCTACGTCTCGACACGGATGCCGGGGTTTCGTAAAGAGGATGTGGAGGATTTGGTGAAGGCTTTTGAACAGGTGGATAAAAAAGTGCCGCCGGTGGAGATCGATGTGAGCGGTTTGCCAAGGTATCAGCGTGGGCATTACGGTAGGGATTTGTTGGGCATAAATAAGAAGGGCTTGGGCTGTGTGAATTGCCATGGTATGAAGGGGGTGAAATCGCTGGGTGCGCCAGTGATTGATTTGACTCATACGGTTAAGCGGTTGCGACCAGAGTATTTCAAGGAGTTGCTGCTGGATCCGCAGGGAACTAACCCTGGCACCTTGATGCCGCCGATGTTTATGGGGCGCAAAAAGGCGAATCAGGAGATCGAACAGCTCTGGACCTATCTTAAAGAAATCGATCAGCGGCGCTTGCCGGATGGTTTGCTGAAGGGCGATGACTATGAAGTGAAGCCAGGCAAAGGTGGGCGTCCAGTGGTGTTCCGAACTTTTCTGGAAGGAGTGGGAACGCAGGCGATTGCGGTGGGGTTTCCTGGCGGGTTGAACGCGGCTTTTGATGCGGAAGAGGTGCGGTGGAAAATCGCTTGGCGCGGGAAGTTTCTCGATGCCTTGGGAACGTGGGATGATCGTTATTGCACGCCAGCGGTTCCGCTAGGGGAGAAGGTGGTGAAAATTCAAGCGGGGATGCCGTTTACAATCGAGTTATATAAGCCGACCAAAGAAAGGCGCGCTCTAGGTTCAGATGCAAGCTATGAAATGAAAGGATTCCGTCTGGATAAACAGGGGGTGCCTACTTTTTTGTATCTATGTCAAGGAATGAGAGTG
>JAKISY010000033.1 GCA_021648365.1 Verrucomicrobiales bacterium | reverse complement strand
CTTTTGGTGGAGATGTATGAAGAAGACACTGAAGCGGCGGTAGATGCCTTTGCTGCGATTGTCAATCTGTTGACCCTTATGATTGCTGGCGTGTTGATTTCCTTTGTTTTCATTGGTGCCTTTTTGCCAGTGTTCCTTATGGGACCCAAAATGATGAAAGCCGCGGCGTAAATTTACTAGTAAAAGTAATGCAACATACAAAGTTTGATCGTTGGCTGTGGCGTAAGTTTGTTCATATCAATCAAATTTATTTTAATACGATGCCTGATTCTTTTCCCCATGGGCTTGAGCTGATGGAATCTGACGCAGAAAGTGGAGCAAGGTATCGGTATCGAGCGACGACACGGTCGGAGCATGCTGCTCAGGAGTTGTGTGAAATTTTCTTAGCCGAAAATATTACTTATACAGCTAGAATACAAAATAGAGATACGGTTTTCGCTCGATTTGTTGGTGATGCCAACCGAAGCGTGACAATGTTGGTGGTTTGGATAGGTCTCTTTTTTGTGAGTGTATTGTTTATTTTCTCGGGTGCGACGCAAACGCTATCCGCTCTTTGATGGAGGATAAGGATGCAGTGGTCGAACAAGATAAAATAAAACAGGATGAACGGATTACTCGTATTAATGGAAAATAGACTTTTTGATGAGAGAGTGAACAGTAAATAAAAAGAATCGCATGAAAATAAAAAGTAAGGCTACATTGCATAAAAAAGAGATGGGACTGACTCTCATCGAGATAACTTTGGTGATATCCATATTGTTAGCGATGTCTTACGGCGTGTTCAGTTCGCTGAGAGGGATGGAAAAATGGAAAATCGGCAAAAAGGCGGGAGAGGATTTGCGGCTTGTGTATATCGCACAAAAATCTTATTTGGCGGATCACCCAACAACTCCGGTGACTGATTTGACGGAAGCAATGTTGATTCCGTATTTGAAAAATGTAGCCAATACGGAGACGGCGATACCTCCTGTGGATAATTATCCGGTAAGTGGGTCGCCTCTATCTATCACAGTGAATGTGATGCCGCCAGTGGCATCCTCAGATCCTTCGGGAAAAACAGATGATGGGCTATGGGATGTTGGTAATCCGTAAGCGGATCGTTTTTTTGCGGGGTTTGATTCTGCATACCCTCGGGATTCAAATCAAATGGATTGGCGATTGCCGGTCAGCGATTGCTGATTTTTAAGCTGAAGAAAGGGTGGGTAGAGAAAACTTGTTTTTCTCACTGCTGGTTTTGGGGATTGCTTTTACTAACGATAGGTTGCACTAAGTCGCGGAAGGTGTTGCGGTCGATGATGAAGACGTCGGGGGATTGATCGAGGCTGCCGTAATAGAAGCCGGTGGTGGTGGCTGCAAATTTCAGGGTATGGGTCACTTGTTTGGGCTCTTGTAGGGCGCGGTCGATTTCTTCGATGGTTAATTTGAGGGTGAGGGTGGGTTGTTTGAGTGCTTGGTAGGCGAGTTGACTGGTGGTGAGCCAGTCTTGGGCGGTGAGTGAGCCCAAGACGGAGGCGAGTTGGTGAGCAATACGGCGGTTGATTTGAGCTTCGCTTAGTTCAGTGTCAGCTTGTTTGCCAGTCCATTGATCGCGGGTGTAGTCGTAGTCTAACTGTAGTAGGGGCTGTTCTTTGTAGCTGCGCTCGATTTGTAGCAGGCTGAGTAGCGAGAAGCTGAGCACTTTGGGAGCTTTCCATTTGAGCGGGTGGGGGGAGACTCGGTTGAGGAAGGTGGGGGAGATTTTGTAAATGTAGGGCTCTCCGACAAAGCTGGCAAAAAGTTGGTTGGGCTGATCTTTGTGATGACCGAGTTTGAGCGTTTTTTGCAGTAATTGAGTTTTTTTCGTATCCGTATCCGTTTCCGTTGCTGATTTGGTCGGGGAGTTTTTAGGGGTGGAGGTGTCATTCGCTTGGTTTGGGGACTTAGGATCAGGAAAGAGATTAAAGGTGATGGCTGTGAAGGGGCGTTCGAGTCCATAGTCGGCGGGCTTGGCTTGGTTGCCGTCGATGAAGTCGATGATTTTTTCTTCATTCACGGCGCTGATCAGGCGGTGGATTTTGCTCAAGTTGGCATTTTCTCTTTTGCTGTTGCGATCGGATTTCCATTGCATTCTGCCATCGTGATTGGGGATGGCACTGAGCACGACGTTGGGGTTGTCGAGGGTCTGGATGAAGATGCTTTGCAGTCGCTGAAGGGGGATGTGGGCGAGGTGAGGGGCGCGGAAGGTATTGGCGGTGATCTGGCCTGAGAGTTGTTGTAGCAACGATGAGCGGACTAGAAAAGTGGCGGGGCGGTCGGAGACTCGTGCTTCGATGAGTGGCGGGTCTTTTTCTTCTTGGCTTGCGGTGTTGGTGGTAGCGGGACTTGTTTTACTGGGGGAGAGCAAGAGAGAGATGGCTTGGTTCTGTCGGGCAAGTTTCAATTCGAAAACTAGGCTGCCTGCTGGGACTGGTTTGGGTTGGGCTGCGTTGGAGCCGTGTTGTTTGTCGAGTAGGCTATCTACTCGTAGCGAGGAGAGTTGGGCGACCAATCTTTCGATCAGTTGAGCATTGGCACGAGCGGGCAGGGGGGAGGTCATTTGCCATTGATGACTGCTAGCGGTGGGCTTGTCGGCATGGCTTATGGTGCGTTTGAGTTTGATGGTCTGCTTGGCGCTGCGGAGGATAAGTGTCTCTAGGCTGTGAGCTGGAGCATAGAGTAGGTTTTGATCGCGCATCGCAGCTGCCGGGTCTTCTAGGTATTGGCGAGGATTGCCATCGACGACATACAGTGCAGCTTGGTTTTTGCCGTCTTGTTGGATGCGGGCGTAGATGGTATTGACCATGGGCGCGACTTTGCCAAATTGAAGGGTGATAGTTTTTTTGCGGCTGTTTTTTGCGTTTGGCTTTTCAGCTGTGCTGATGAGTTCCACTTGTAGTAGGTCGTCAGCATCGAATCCTAGTTTTTCATCGGAGAGTTCTAGTTGTTGTTGATTCTCTTGAGCAGAAATTTTGTCGCGGATGGTGAGATGGGCGAGTAGGTCGAGCACGGCTGCTACGGTGGATTGGTCGGCACGGTCGGTGATGGGGTGATCAAAAAACCAGAGGTCGCCGTGTTTGCTGAGAACGCTTTCCTTTCCGCCTGCAGTGATGCGGATTTCTTGGATGTTTTCTGTTTGAAAATGGCTCAGAACTTTGCTGTTTTGCAGTGCTTGACGAAGGTGTTGCGAGGAGTCGCCCAGATAAATCCAGATGCCAAGCCCGATGGCGATGACTAACAGGAAGAAGGTGGTGGTGGATCTCATGTTCTAAGTCAGGTGGCAGGTGTGAAAACTAATAGCGGCGGATCATGCGAATGGCGCCGGCGAAAATAAAGGCGATGCCTGGTAGGATGAAAATCGACAAGGTTTGTAATAGGCTGAGGTCATTGGGCTCTATGGCGAGGGTGTAGGTGGTGAGTTTGCGTGGTGAAATACCAATCAACTCGGAGCGATCGACCATCCAGTTGAGCGATGCCATGGTGAAGTCGGCATTGATTTTAGAGGTGTTGCCAGCGGGGTCGATCAAGTCGGGATTACTTACTATGACCATGCGGGAGCTGCGGATTTTCATACTGGGATCATCGGTGGCGCCTTTTTCTACGGAGGCTGCGGTGTAAACGGGTGGCGGGTTGTCTTGCTCTTTGCTGTAGGCGGCGACTTCTTCTTGATAATCGGTTTCACCCCAGAAGCGAGAGCCGGCGACCATCAAGGGGAGTGGGCGGATTTTTTTTACTTCTAAGAGTTCGTTGTCGGTAAAAATTTTGAGGGATTGGGTTTGCCCGCGCAGTTGTAGGTTGATGCCTGCAAGGTGGCGGGTGATGGGGGAGCCAGGCATGAAGGCGGTCGGCACATCGAAACTTTTTTGTCGTGCCATGCCGGGGATGGCGGCTACGGAGAGCACGCGGTCATTTTGCGGGGCGATGCCGTGGGCGCGGATGAAGGCGTTGAGGTTAGGTGTCTGAGCTTGGGGGTTGAGGAATATGAGCAATCCTCCGTGCTGTTCGTTCCAGTAGGATTCGAGCATTTTGATGTGACGTGCTTCCAGATCGACTTCGGGGGCGGCGATGAAAACGGCATCGGCGTCTGCGGGTATGGATTGCACGCTAGCTAGATTCAAGGACTCGATGCGGATATTCTGAGTGGAGGCGATTTGTGAAAGTTGTTCGCCGATTTTCACTAGGTCTTCGGCTTTGCGGTTGCCGATGGTGAGGTAGATTTTTTTCTGTTGTTTCTCGGTGACTTGAAGCAGGGAAGCGGTGATGACTTCTTCGCCTCGGAACTCCATCACGCGTTGTTGGCGGTCGGTGGAGCGGGTGATGAGGTCTTCTGCAGCTAGGATTTTGGTGCGATTGGGGGTGAGCAGAACGATGGAGTTGCGATCAAAGGTGAGGCCGTGTTGGTTGCTCAGGTCGAGTAAGCGTTCGCGATCGCGGCTGAGGTCGAGAACTTGTAAGCTGATGCGGCCTTCGCTGTTTCTTTCGTATTCAGAAAGTAGGGCGTGCACATCGGAGAACAGGTCGGACGAGCGCATGAACGCCATGATGATTTTGACTTTGCTTTTTTGGGTGGAGAGGAAGTTGATGCTGGTTTCTGAGAGGGTGAACTTGTGGTTCTGGGTGAGATCCCATTGTTGGTGATTGCGGAAGCTAAGGTAGTTTACTTCTGCGTAGATGATCAATACCAGCAGGATTTGGAAAGCGACTCGCAAGGCGACAAAATAGGGGCGCGATGAACGGCTCCGTGGAGGAGTGTCTTTTTCTGCTTGAAGCTGTGGGTCGGATGATTCCATTGATAAAGGTGCGGCTTATCTGATTAGGTTTTCCAGCGGCGGCGTTCGAGTACTTGATGGGTGAGAAAGAGCATCACGATGGCTGAGCTGATATAATAGACGATGGGGCGCGAATCGATCAGTCCTTCACTGAAAAGGCGGCGGTGTTCGACGGTGGAGAAGTAGGTGACTTTGTCGAGCAGTTCGGTGGGCAGTTTGGCTCCGAAAAAATGGATGAAACCAAGGAAATAATGTAGCACGACGCCGACGAAGGTGATCATCGCGGCGATCAGTTGATTGGAGGTGAGCGAGGATGCGAAACAACCGATGGCGATGTTAAACAGCCCGACCAATAGCAGGATGGTGGCGGCACCGTAAAAGGAGCCGTCTTGGAAGGCTGCTTGCTCGCCGGTGATGTCTTGGAAAAGGAAAAAGAAGACGAAAATCGGCAGCATGATGACGATGTAGAGAATGGCGGTGGCGAAGTATTTTGCCATCACGACTTGCACGCTGCGCACGGGGGCGGTGAACAGGGTCTCCAAGGTCCCCATTTTTTTCTCTTCGGCAAATAGCCGCATGGTGAGCAGGGGAAAGAGGAAAAAATAACCCATCCAGAACCAACCGGAATCAAAGAGGTTGTAAACGAGGCTGTGTTGGTTCACTCGCAGGCGCATGGCGGTGACGATGCTGGAGAACAGCCAGCCATTGAGGAAGGTGAACAGGGCGATGATGACATACGCCAAGGGGGAGAGAAAAAAGGAGCGTAGTTCTTTTCGTAATAAGATGAAAAATGGACGCATGGGTGAAGGGGAAATTTGAGATTGATAAATCAGGGCTTGGTGCCGGTGATGTTGACGAAGGCGTCTTCTAGGGATGCGGTGTCGCGGTAGAGTTCGCGCAGGGGCCAGTTTTGTTCACGGGCGAGGGCGAAGAGTTGCTCGCGGATGTCCACGTTGGAATGGGGTTGGATGTCGATGGCGAGCCAGTCTTGCTGACTATTTTTGGTGGTGACACTTTTGACCTCGGAGAGTCCTTCGAGACTGGCGATGATGTTATCTTTTTGCCCCTTCACTTCGAGATGCACGGTTCCTGATGACTGTAGCCGTTGGATGAGGTTTTGCGGCGTGTCGGAGGCTTTGATTTTTCCTTGGTCGATGATGATGACACGGGTAGCGGTCATTTCTACTTCGCTGAGGATGTGGGTGGAGATGAGGATGGTATGGCGCTCGCCTAGACGTTTGATCAGTTCGCGCACTTGGCGGATTTGGTTGGGGTCGAGGCCGTTGGTGGGTTCGTCGAGGATCAGTAGGTCGGGTTTGTTGACGAGGGCATCGGCGAGCCCGACGCGTTGGCGGTAACCTTTGGAAAGGGTGCCGATCATTTTGCGGCGAACTTCTTGCAGGCTGCAAATGTCCATCGCTTCACCAGTGGCGCGTTTGGCGGAGCGCCCACGTAGGCCTTTGAGCTGGGCGCGGAATTGCAGGTATTCTTTGACCCGCATGTCATCGTAAAGCGGCACGTTTTCGGGCATATAGCCGATGCGTTTGCGCACTTCGATGGAGTCTTTGAAGACGTCGAATCCGCCTACGGAGGCGGTGCCTTTGGTGGCAGATAGAAAGCAGGGGAGGATGCGCATGGGGGTGCTTTTCCCCGCTCCATTGGGGCCGAGAAAACCGACGATCTCTCCACGATCTACCTCGAAGGAGATGTCGTTGACGGCGGTGTGGCCGGCATATCGCTTGGTGAGATTACGGACGCTGATCATGTGCGCAAAGACTAGGAGAGATTTGGCTGCATGACAATGGAAATTTGCGGGAGAATTTAAGGGGGAGTTATTGGTAATCAAGGGGGAAATGGGGTGAATTCTTCTGCCCAACACTACATTAGAAGCGACGGCCGTCGCTTCTAATGTAGTGTTGGGTGATGAGAGGGAGGGGTTATTCACGCCATTCGCTGGAGTTGAAATCGTCTGGCAGGGTGTATTGCCAGACCCAATCGCCGAGGTTGCGGTCTTTTTTTAGCAGGCCGCCTTCGTCGATTTGGTTGATGCCGACGGAATAAATGATGGGGGTGCCATCGGCTTTGGTGTGGTAAATCAAAGGTTTGCCTGAAATGAGATCGAGTGGCACAGATTTGAGGTAGTTGGGGGTGAGAAGGGCTAGTGTTTTGGGATAGGTGCCGTATTGCAGCGGGAACTTAGCTAGGGGGCTTTGCTGGCTTGCTCGAGTTGGTCGAATAGTAAATGTAAGGGTTTTAATTGTTCTAGAATGAATTCGGCGGCTTGGTGCTCGTTGGGAATAGTGTGTGGGGCGGCAATGTAGTCGATCAAGGAGTAGCGAGCAGAGCCAAGAGCGCTGTTTCGATCTCGGGTGGAGATCGAGTGCCGCGTGAATCTGATAGCTTGCTGGAGATGCGGGATTTCCGCGAGGCTAAGTTTTTTTAATGTAGGTGTGACATTGGAGTTAAACAGTTCTGAAATAATAGGGTGCTCGGCAAAATTATCTGCAGACGGAAGTTTTTCTGGGATGAGTTCTTGCAGGTCGAAAATCTTTCCCTTGGACTGCCAGTGCTCCGTGTATGTTGTCCAGTCATGCTTAGCACGCATACCTTCTGCTAAAAGGATGAGGTAAAGGACTGCTAAAATAAGTAGGCACCCTGGTCGGCGTGATTTTTTTTTGTCGCCAGATCGAACGGTTGAGGCTTTGTTTTTTTTGGAACTAAAATAGGGCATCGGTTTGAGCTGTGAAGGCACGCAGGACGCGTCTCTATTAAGGCGAGAGGATGGGGCTTATTCTCGCCATTGGGTGGAGTTGAAATCTTCTGGCAGGGTGTATTGCCAGACCCAATCACCGAGTTCATGGTCTTTTTTTAGCAAGCCGCCTTCGTCGATTTGATTGAGTCCTACGGAATAAATGATGGGGGTGCCGTCGGTTTTGATGCGGTAGTGTAATGGATTGTCTGTGACGAGGTCGAGCGGTAGAGATTTGAGGTAGTGAGGGGAGAGGGGTGCTAGAGTTTTGGGGTAAGTGCCGTGTTCGATGCGGTGAAGCTCGAGCGCGATGGCGATGCGGGCGAGGTTGATGCGGGTGGCGGTTGCTAGGGATGTTTGGGTGATGCCTTTAAACCCTGCAACTCCTTGGATCAATTTGGTATAGGGATTCCAGCGAATAAAGCGGACTCGATTTAGAGTAGCTAGATCTGCCTCGGTTCGATTGAGGGCATTTATGTCGATTTTAATAGGTGGGGGAGCGGTGTTTATAAAATGCTCTTGGATGAATAGGCTGTAATTGATTTTATTTCGATAGAAAAAGGAATCCTGCATGCCTAGCATTTCGATGAAAAAGAAAACAGGCTCTTTGCGGAGGTCTGCCTGTAAGGGTTTTCCTTCGAGCATCGCGTCGATATAGGATAGGAAGCTGGCGCGCTCATTACGGATGCTTTGGTGGAATCGTTCCGCTAGATTTATTTTTTCTAAGGATTGAAGTATTTGAAATAGTTGAGCTTGGTTGAGTTGTCTGGATTTGAGTAATTGCCAGATGGGGGGCACCCCTAGGTTGTAGAGAGTGATTTCTACTAGATGGGAGATGACTAAAGGTTCGGACCCCGCCATGCCTGCAAGTCGAAAAATAGTGATAAGGTCTTCAACGCAAGCTTGGTTTTGTTGTAGCTGGAGATGGGCTAGGCTACGGAGTTTGAAGGATTTTGCTGCGGTCTGTATTCCTCGTAGGTGGGGGAATGAAAGAGTGAAAAAGATAGGGTTTTCGTAATCAATGGGGTAGGATGCTCCTGCTCTGCGACTGGCGTTTGTCAATTGATCAAAGATGCTGGAGTAGGGTTGATAGGCTTCCAATAGGCGCTTGGCAGCGTCTATTTTTGAGAGATCTTTGCCGTCTTCAAAGTAGTCCTTTAATTGTCCTCTGCCGCCACCGAGTGCCTGCCTCTGTTCTGCTTGATGAAAGTCCAAAGCTCTCGGGTTTTCTTTGAATGCTGGGAAGCCATAGATTTCTAAGCTCTCAATTTGTGGGGTTTTACTTTTATCAAACAGCTCGGCAATGATCGGGGCTTCGGCGAAGTTTTGTTCGTCGGGCAGCTGTGGGGGGATGAGTTTTTTGAGTTCGAAGATTTCGCCTTTGGCTTCCCAGTGGACCTTGAAGGCGTTCCAATCACGTTGCGCTTGGCGGTTTTCGTGAATGCCAAGGGGGATCAGGATGAGTAGAGCGACGATGATGTGAGCGATGATTATTTTGAGAGCAAAGGGGATCAAGGCTTTGCGTTTGGGCTTGGGTTTGTCTTGGGTTTCAATTTCACGGGTGTCGTGCATGACAGGAGGATAAAAGCAAGGGGGAGCTTTGTCGATTACAGGATGCGGGGTTTTTGGCGTCGAGGCAAAAGACAAAACGATCATCGGTGCTTTCATTGGGTTTGTTGTAGCCGCCGACGTAGAGTCTGCCGTCTTTGGCTGAGATGGTGCAGCCTGCGGTGACGGAGTAATCACGGGTGATCCAGATGGGCTCACCTGTTTTTGGATTTAATTGTGCGGTGATACCATTGCAGGGTGAGGCTAGGCCTCTGCGACGCAGTTTGGAGGCGGCATAACCGAAGAAGGTGGAATAATAGAGTTTTCCATCCATCAAGCAGAGCCCGCTGTCATTGCCACCGGAGCCATATTGGGAGAAGTCTTTTTTCCAAACGAGCTTACCACTATCGAGATCCCACGCCCAGATGCAGGGGTGGTTGTCGCGTGGGTAGTAGGGATTGTTGTGGGTG
This sequence comes from Verrucomicrobiales bacterium, assembly GCA_021648365.1. Taxonomy (GTDB): domain Bacteria; phylum Verrucomicrobiota; class Verrucomicrobiia; order Verrucomicrobiales; family DEV007; genus JAADHD01. The sequence goes on along the minus strand of JAKISY010000033.1, from coordinate 30,820 downwards.
TAAACCCAGCTCATCACTTCTTTGCCATCTTCACGGGCAGCAGGTTTGCCTTTCTGAACGTAGGCTTTTTCGCTGCCTTGGGCTGCGTAGTTGCCAGTCGTGGCTGACTGGGAATTCCCACGTCAGGGGCATTGCCGGAATGGCGGGCATCTCCTTTGAATTGTAGCCAAGATGGTGAGGCGTCGAGACTGATGGGGAGGTTGATGCAGATGAGTAGCAGGAGTAGGGGGCGTATGGTGGGCATAGTAGGAGTTTAACTGTAGATGGGAAAGTTGGTGGTGGTGGCAAGGGGTGGCAAGGGGTGGCAAGGGGTGGCAAGGAGGATTTTTTTTGTCTGAAATTGATTTGGAGGTGACAAATTCTTGTATATTGTGTTAAATTGCATCGACTAAGAGCTGAACAATATTTTATATGAAAAAACTGGCGTTATTATTGGGACTGATAGGAGGGTTGAGCGGTTGGACATTGACGGTGCAGGCTGCGGAACCTGCCTTGTTTTTAAAAAAACCGAGAATGGTGATTGCTAATCAACTGACGGAATATGTGCAGTTTTATTTGAATCCCAATCCTGTGAAAAAGGGGTCAAAGGTTCATGAAATCTATATCTATGTAGGGCAGACGGAATTGACTGGTAGTGTGGCGATCACTATCCAGGATGATGGAGGGGTGCTGTTCAGCACTAATGATCTGATGGAGGGCAGCTATCGTACTTTGGGCATGGCGATCGTGCGTATTGAGTTGGATCGAAAGTTGAGCACTAATTTTGATAGTGTGAAACTGAAATCGGTGCGCGCAAAATCTCGGCTGGTTGTAAACCCGACTGAAAGATCTTTTAAGTAAGCGGGAAAAGAACGGCGGGTGATGCGCTGGCTCATCCGCCCGCTACGATGCGGACGATTTCGATTTGGTCGCTGTCTTTGATTTTGATGCTGGGCAACTCTCTGCCTAGCAGGGCGTTGCCGTTGAGTTCGACGATTACGGGCTGACCGCCGAGTTTGAGGAGTTCGAGCAATTCGGGTAACGGTAGGGTGTTTTGTGGGAAGCTGCGGTCTTCTCCATTGAGGGTGATGTTCATGCTGGGCTAGGGGTTAGCGGGGTGGCTTGCGAAGGAGTTGGCTTGAGTGGAATCTCTTCGGATGGTGCTGGACTGAGAATGGAGCTGTCCCAGTCTTTCCAGACGGGTTCGAGTGAGAGCTGTTTGAGCACTGCGGCGATCTCTGCGGCGGAGCGGTGATCGGCGATGTCAAACTGGCCTGTCGCAGCAGTGGTGGTGGATGTGCTGGAGCAGGAGCTAGCGGCAGCCGTTGCCTGATCTAACTCTTGACGGCGTCCGCGAACGGTGAGGTGGAGGTCGTCTTTGCCTTCGCCGGTGTATCCGCCTGGCTCGGTGTGGCTGCCGGCGCTGATGGTGGTGACGCCAAGTGGGAAGAGGGCGTCGCGTAGGGGGGCGGGTTCGCGGGTGCTCAAGACGATGCCTAACTGTGGAAAGGTGATGCGGAAGACGGTGATGAGCTGGATCAGTTCTGCATCGGAGATGGTGTAAGGGGGGGTGAACTCTCCTGCGGCGGGGCGCATGCGGGGAAAGCTGATGGTGAAGGAGGCCTTCCAGCAGGTCTTGTAGAGATACTCGAGGTGGGCGGCGAGGGCGAGGGCTTCACTGCGCCAGTCGGCGAGACCGAGCAGTGCGCCGATGCCGATGCGTCGGAATCCGGCATCGTAGGCTCGTTCGGGACATTCGAGGCGCCAATCGAAGTGGCGTTTGGGACCGGCGGTATGCAGTTCTTGATAAACTTCTCGATCGTAGGTTTCTTGATAGACGACGAGTCCTTCGGAACCGCTATCAACCATGCGTTGGTATTCGGGAGTTTCCATGGGGCCTACTTCGAGGGCGACGGTGGGGATGTAGGAGCGGATCGCGGCGATGCAATTTTCTAGATAGCCATTGGAGACAAATTTGGGATGCTCGCCTGCTACTAACAGGATGTTGCGGAAGCCTTGTTCTGCTAGGAAGCGGGCTTCGCGTTCGACTTGATCTACGGCTAGGGTGACTCGTAGAATGGGGTTGTCGCGGGAGAATCCACAGTAGCTGCAGTTGTTGATACATTCGTTAGAAAGGTAGAGGGGGGCAAAGAGGCGCATGGTTTTGCCAAAATGCTGCCGTGTGAGGGCGACGGAGCGCTGCGCCAAGGATTCTATCTGCTCGGGACTGGCGGGGGCGATCAGCGATTCGAAGCGGGATAGCAGCGGGCTGCGCTGCCCGTGTTGGGTGACTTGATTGAATGGCTGAACGAAGGACATGTGTGTTTTTTGAATCGGCTAGGGTAACAGAGTCGGCGGTAATTTCAACGCTTATGAGTGTCAGTCTGGGAGTGGCTGAAAAAAATACTGCATCAAATCAGAAAAAGAGTTGCCAAAAGGGGCGAAGACCGATATGGCTACTTCCAGATAAACTATCCAAATTACCATGGCTGACGACAGTATAGAAGAAAAAGTTAAGAACATCATTGTAGAACAACTCGGAGTGAACGCCGATCAAGTTGTTGGGGATGCTAAATTCATTGAAGATCTGGGAGCTGATTCACTCGACACAGTTGAGTTGGTGATGGCTTTCGAAGAAGAGTTCGATATCGAAGTTCCCGATGAGGATGCTGAAAAGCTGTTGTCGGTGGGCGATGTGACCAAATACATCGGTGAACACAAAGCGTAAGTATTCGCTTCGCTAGTTGTTATTTTCAAAGTGCGTCTCTGCAAGGAGACGCATTTTTTGTGTTTTGAAATAGTGGCTTTGTCTTTTCGCAAAGGGTCTGGCTATTCTGGTGATATGGGCTTAGGCTATGACATAGAATATGTATTCAGACGACGATATACAATACGCTTTGGAGACGACCAAAATCGTACACGAACCGGACAGACGGATCGAGACTTTTGGTACGACGAGTTTTCAGTTCACCTTAGTCACTGAGTTGATGGACAGTGTTTCTCAAGTCAGGGTGAGGAAGGGGACGATTGATGCTGAACGTCCGCGTATTCTTCGTCCAGAGGGTTACGAAGATCTCAGTTTTGAGGGTTTTGGTGAGCAGGCGGAGGCTTTTAAGGAATGGTTCAAGCGTGGTGGTGGGGATATGGCGTTTTTGAAGTATGGGTTTAATTTTGCCAAACATAATGTGACGGAGAGTGTGGTGCATGAAGGCATGGAGGCTGTCTGCGACCGGGTGGTCGAGGAGATCCGCAGTTCGGGTAATCCTTTCCGCGCGGTGATCCAGGGGGTGGACGATACTTGGGAAATATCGTTGTTGAAATTCAGTATGGAGATGATCCATCAATCGCAGGGAATCAATGTGTTTGATTTCAAACGCCGGGGGTTGCTGTAAGCTGTCTGATTTGAGTTTAATGCTATAATTCTATGGGTCGCTTGAAGCTGGTTTTTGCTTTTTTGTCCTTGTTGATTGTCGCGGCTGCGGTGGTCTTCGTGGCTTACTATTGGGAGCATGTGGTGAAGCCTGATTTGAGGATTGAGCAGCAGTTGAAGGAGAAGGTGGAGGTGAAGCTTCATCCCCCGCCTGATTTGGGGATTCGGGAGTTTGAGCAAATTGTGGATTTGCTGGAGGCGGGGGAGACGATGACGGCGCGGGAGCGTTTGTATTATTTGATGGAGTATTACCATGAGTCTTCGGTGCTGCCAGAGGCGCGGCGGTATGTGTGAGAGATCAATACGGATCTTTTGATTTCCAAAATCCCGCTGCAAGGGAAAACGGAGTATGTGGTGGAAAGCGGCGATGCTCTGGCGGCGATTGCGCGTAGAAACAAAACGACGATTGACTATATCATGCGTGCGAACGGGCGAGTCACGGGGGTGATTCATCCGGGGGATCGACTGATGGTTTTCCCTTTGCAGTTCGAGGTGGTGATCGATAAGAGCGATGAGATGGTGGTGCTCAAGCTTAAGGGGGTGTTTTTCAAGGAATACCCGGTGATTCAATTTGCGCTACCTCCGCAGATCAAGGTGCCGGTGAAGACTGAGATCAAAGACCGGGTGGCTTGGTTTGGCGAGAAACGGGTGCTTTTTAATGATAAAAATTACCTTAATAGCAAAAAATGGCTACAAACGAACCGTCGGGGATTGATCATTCGGGCATTTGATGGTTCAGATAAAAAAGAGCAAGATTTTGGAATTCTCGTTGCACCGGAGGATTTGGAGGAGATGTTTGTATTGTTTAGAGTATCGACTCCGATTCGATTTATTGAGTAAGTTTTAGTTATAATCATCTATGAAGGTAGAACCATTGGAATTTGAGAAACCGATCGTCGATCTGGAACGGCAGTTAGCTGCGTTGAAAGATCACAGCGCTGGCCAGGGGGTGGGTGCGGAGAGTGAGATCGAGAAGATTGAGGAGAAGATCTCTAAAATGAAGTATGAGGTGTATCAGGGCTTGACGGCTTGGCAGCGGGTGCAGATCGCTCGCCATACGCAGCGTCCTTTTACGCTCGACTACGTTGAGAACTGCTTTGATGATTTTTTGGAATTGCATGGTGATCGTCACATAGGTGACGACGATGCTATGCCGGCAGGATTTGCTCGCTTGGAAGGACGTCGCTGCATTGTATTGGGGCACCAGAAGGGGCGTAATACTAAGGAGAATTTGTTGCGCAATTTTGGCAGTGCGCATCCGGAGGGGTATCGCAAGGCTTTGCGCTTGATGCGTTTGGCGGATAAATTTGGTAAACCTATTGTGACGTTCATCGACACGCCTGGTGCGTATCCGGGGATTGGGGCGGAGGAGCGGAATATCGCTGAGGCGATTGCTTTCAATCTACGCGAGATGATGAGGATCAAGGTGCCGATTGTGGCGGTGGTGATTGGTGAGGGTGGCTCGGGAGGGGCTTTGGGCATAGGTATTGCTGATCGGGTGCTGATGTTGGAGAATTCTTATTATTCGGTGATCAGCCCTGAAGGCTGTGCTGCTATTTTGTGGAAAGACCGTAAGTATGCTGAAGATGCGGCTACGGCGATGAAGTTGACTGCCAAGGATCTGAAAGCAATGGATGTGATCGATGAGATCATCCCCGAGCCTCTAGGTGGCGCGCATCACGATCACATCACGATGGGGCGCAGTGTGAAATCTGCCTTGGTCAAACATTTGACGGAATTGAGGGAGCTGGATACTGAGGAGCTGTTGGAGCAGCGCTATGAGAAGTTTCGTAAATTTGGTGAATTTCGCGGATAAAAAATGAGGACTTTATTTCAATGTCAACGAGGGCTGGCGAGTGGCGTGAGTTTACTTTGTGCGGCTGTATTTTTTGCTGGAAATTTACCTGCGGAGGATCGAGCAGGTGTCGAGACGGAGGTAGCTAGCATCCGTCAGTATTACGTTGAGGTGGAAGCTCTGCAGGACTTGCAGAAGCTAGACTTGGTATTCAAGTGCGACGGGGAGCCCATGGAGGGCGTGTTGACCCGTCGAGCAAAGAGCACGGGGCAGGTGGTGCGCATCGATCTAGGCTATCTGGAAGGTGGTCATGGTGGTGCGGACGAGATGTATTATTATCGCGATGGGCAGGTGTTTTTTGTGTTAGTGTCTGCTTCGTGGTGGCAGTTCAGTGGCAAGAAGGAGGGGGAGACGATCGATACGATGCGTGAGCGACGTTATTATTTTTCCAAAGGGAAGTGTATTCGAATTTTGGAGAAAAAAGTGACAGCTCCCAAGCAGGAGCAACTGAGGGCTTTGATTTCAAAAGCGGAGAACCGTGAGCTCGATTTGAATACGGAAGAGAGCAAGGAGGTGATTGCAGAAGTGAGGCGCAAAGCTGACGTTTTACCACGCTTGGAAGATTCCAAAGCGGTGGCTAAGTTTTTCTGTGAGGGGGAGTGATTTTTCCGTCCGCCTTTAATACTTCTTCAAAATACGTTTGATTTCTGCCATGCCTTGCGGGTGCAGGATGGTCCAGTGTTTGCTGGGGATAACCAGTTCGCTAACAGCTCCGTCGAGATGGCTGCTCCAATAGGGCACGATGCTGTCGGTGCTGACGGGTTCGGTGTGGTCGAGGTTGCCGCCTTTGCCTTGGTCGCCAATGAGGGTGTGGTAGGGGATGCCCGATTTGATGGGGATGGAGTTGATGGTTTGCAGGAATTTGCTGTCGGGGTTGAGGATCTCAACACTGTTGGGTAGATGTTTTTTTCCTTCTTTACGTATCTCGGGGCGCAAATAGGTGAGAGCATCCTCAGTGAGGGCATCTTCTTTCAGTGGATTGCCAATCATTTTGATGCCGAGTTTGCCAATGAAGCTGGTGGCCACGCCACTACCTCCGAGTGAGGCTGAGGCAAAGATGACTCGGGCAATGTGAGGTTGAGCTTTGAAGATCAAAGCTTCGCTCATCACTCGACGAGTTTCGGGATGGAATGGAATGTCGGCAGGCGGCTTGGCGTAGAATTGGTTCCAGACTTTTAGCCCTGTATCGGTGACCAGCAGGCGGGTGATGTTGCCTCCTAGGCTGTGACCGATGATGACGATATCTTTGTGCCCTGGGTAGCGTTGCCTCATTTCTTTGAGTTGCACGCGAAGTTGAGCTGCGGTGGTAGGGAAGGGCACTCCAGTGGGGTAACTGAAAAACCAGAACTGATATCGCCTGCGAATGGCTTCATCGTTTCTCAAATAATCAAACATGGGAGCCCAAGTGGCAGGGGAGTTGCCCAGTCCATGGATGAATAATACGGGGATTTTATCTGGGCTGTAGGGCTGGAGGGTTGCGAGCTTGGCTGAGCTTTCGTGTTGGGTGGGTTTGAACATGCCTGAGATCTCTCTCTTTTTCATGCCAAGATTTGCCAAGGCAAGAGCTAGTGGAGCTTGGAAGTCGGCAGCCAACGGGTAGCTGTGACCATCAAAGGGGATGTTTTCTTTGGATAGAGGATCATACAAGACTATTTCACACGTCCTGTTGTTGATCTTCATCACGGCGGTGAGCCCGTAAAAGAGGCGGCCTTCTCCACGGGTGCCGATGTCGACTTTTTTAAAGTTCACGTGTTTTGCCACGGCGATCAAAGGTGCTCCTAGCCCTTCTTTGGTGATGCGTTCGCCTACCAGCTTGCCTTTGAAGTCGTAGCGGTCGGCAGCGCGTAGTTCATAGCGGTCGAGACTGTGGTCTGGGTTGGAGTCGATAGGTTTGATTTTGAGACTCCAAGGGGTGCCTTCTCCTGAACCGCAGGTGAGGGCGGATTTCCAGGGTTTGAGTTGCTCTCGACCGATGATTTCTATGATTCTTGAAACTGCAAAATTGTAATCAGAGCGAGCGAGGGTATTGCCTGGATTGCCTCGCAGTTGCAAGCGGGCGGTATTAGCGGTGTCTAAATAGCGGCCGATTTGGGCGCGCGGGTGATCGTTTAAACCTTTGATCGATTGGTAGAGGGCTTTTTGCTCGCCAGTTGCAGTGATTTTTGAAATGGGGCGCAACTTGGCTTTCGAGTAGGTGTTGCAACCTACGAGAGTGAGAGATGTGGCGAATAGGAGCAGCGGAATAAGTGATTTCATAAGGAATACGATAGCTAAAGAGTTTGAGGGAATTAAAACAGGGTGTGCAGCGAACTGTATGTATTGGGCGGGGCAGGAGTGACTAGTTTTTACCAACTAGACCTGTTTTTATAGACGCTTGAAGAGGTTGCCCAATCCATAGGCGCAGGATAGCGTGATAGAACTGCTCACCGGGTATGAGTTTAGCCTTGCCGTCATTCACTTCGACCAGCATGCCTTTATTTGGAACATAATCGACATTGATGGTGCTAAAACGGTCGAGCGAACTGCCGCCACCAAAACAAGCCATGAAGGCTTTTAGTTGGGTGGCGAAGAGTTTTTGCTCATCTTCAGAGAAATTGATTTTGATGCTCTTGTGGATGGTGGAGACGAATTGCTTTTTGCTGACTCCGCGTAGCATCGTGATATGAATGCGCTTGTGCTCGCGGTCGGACATGATGGTTTCAGCACTATGCATTTTTTCATTCAAGTAGAGCGCGACGACATAGACATTGAATCCCCATTTTGAGCGAATTGCGGTTCCGTTGAGCGTTAATATGGTTCCTTGGCAAGGAATGCGCGGTGGTACGAGCACATCCTTAACGACGTCGGCTCTGACTGAGTTACATGTTAACATTAGCGTCATTGCCCAGATGAGAATGTAGGAGTAGGGCGACAATTTCATGAGTTTCATATTAAATACGAACAAACTAGAGTAGCAAGAGCTTCTGTCAATGATGCGGCGACTATTCTAGCGGCTAAGTGGTTTTTGGTTTCTAAAGATGGATGGACTAGCATATATTCCATATCTCCTACTTGCAAAGGTCATTATTCTGTGCGATTTCCAAAGCTTCTTATCGCCTTCAAACGAGGCGAAGAGAAGTCGTGTGCAAATCTGAGTGATGATTGTGTTTGTGATTTGCTTTAAGATACACGCTGAAAAAGGGTAACCAGAAGAGATTTAGTTCAAATGAACAAAGAAAAAATTGCTATCATTGGAATGGGCTGCCGGTTTCCCGGTAAGCTGAACGATGTCGAATCGTATTGGGATTTTTTGTTGAAGGGGGGCAACGCGGTAGTGGAGGTGCCTTCTGATCGATGGAATGTCGAGCGTTTCTATGATGCTGAGCCTGGACTGGCTGGAAAGACAATCGCTAAGTGGGGTGGCTTCATTGAAGGGATTGATCAATTTGATCCGCAGTTTTTTGGTATTTCGCCTCGTGAAGCTCCGTATATCGATCCTCAGCAGCGTTTGTTGTTGGAGACGGCTTATGAGGCAATCGAGGATGCTGGAGTGATCCTTGATTTTGAGAATGGCACCAATATTGGGGTGTTCACGGGGATTTCCCATACAGATTATCAGAGTATCCAAGGCAGCGCGACGGATAGGACAGGTATCAGTCCACACTCGCCGACGGGTAATGCGCATAGTATCGCAGCTAATCGTATTTCTTATTGTCTCAATTTGTTGGGGCCGAGTATTGCTATGGATACGGCGTGTTCGTCGGCTCTCTCTGCTACTCACGCTGCATGCGAGGAGTTGTTGAAGGGGCGCTGTGATATGGCTCTCGCGGGTGGGGTGACGGTGATGATCACGCCTGATGGCTTTATCGGATTTTCACAGGCGGGGATGTTGTCTCCGACGGGGCAATGTCGTGCATTTGATGCTTCGGCGAATGGTTTTGTGCGCGGTGAGGGCGCTGGCATGGTTTTGCTGAAACCTCTTTCCAAAGCGATCGCTGATGGGGACTCGATCTATGCGGTGATCAGTGGCACTTCGACCAACCAAGATGGTCACACTAACGGAATTTCACTTCCGGGTGAAGACGCGCAGCGGCGCTTGGTGAAGGATGCTTGTAAGGATGCGGGCGTGTCTCCTAGTAGCATTGGTTATGTGGAGGCTCACGGAACTGGCACGGCGGTGGGAGATCCGATCGAGGCGCATGCTCTGGCAGGTGCTTTGTGCGAGGATCGCCCAGCGGACAAGCCTTTGCCGATTGGCTCAGTAAAATCGAATCTGGGTCACTTGGAGACGGCTGCTGGGGTAGCGGGTCTGATCAAAGCTGCGATGGTGGTGAAGCGCGGTCTAATTCCTCCGAGTTTGCATTTCAAAAAGCCAAGTGAGCACATCGATTTTGAAAAGTGCAAGCTACGGGTGCCAGTGGAAGTCGAAGAGTTCCCTGATACCAATGGCGGGCCTCGTTTGGTGGGGATCAATTCTTTTGGTTTTGGTGGAGCGAATGCGCATATCATTTTGGAACAGCCACCTGAGCAGGTGGTAGAGCGCAAAGCTGTCAAAAAAGACAAAGCTTGGCCAGTGATGTTGTGTGCTCGTTCGGAGGAGTCGTTGAAAGCGGCGGCTACGGATTTGGCTGATTGGCTGGAAGCGGAGGAGGCTAAGGGAGCGTGTGATTCACGGCTTGCGGATTTGGTTTACACTTTGGGTGCGCGTCGCAATCAGCACGCCTATCGTCTGACGACGGTGGTAAGCTCTGTGATGGAATTGGTGGAGGAGTTGCGTGCTCACGCGGAGGAAGAGAATGGTGTGACTTTGCGCGATTCGTTCACTCCAGCACCCGAGCATCCGATCAGGGTGGGTTTCATCATGAGTGGTCAGGGGCCGCAGTGGTGGGGCATGGGACGTGAGTTGATGGCGAACGAGCCGGTCTTTCGTGAAGCGATGGAAGCTTGTGCGGCTGCGATGGAGCCACATGCTCAATTTTCACTGCTTGAGGAATTGGCGCGTGACGAAGAGGATTCTCGTTTGAAGCAGACGGCGATTGGTCAGCCTGCTATTTTTGCGATGCAGTATGCACTCTCGCAGTTGTGGAAGTCGTGGGGCGTAGAGCCTGCCGCGATCACTGGACACAGTGTGGGTGAGATTGCTGCTGCGTGTTTGGCGGGAGTTTTGACGATGGAAGAGGGCGCGCGAGTGATCGTATTGCGTGCGCAATTGATGAATGAATGTGCGCGTGGTGAAGGAACGATGTTAGCGATAGCTGTCACTAAAGAGAAAGCTGAGGAGCTGATTGCCAAGCATGATGCTGGCGTGAGTATTGCGGCTTTTAATGGGCCGCAGTCATTGACTTTGTCAGGACCAGAAGCTGCATTGAAGTTGATCCAAGAAGAGTTGGAAGCGGCGGAAGTATTCGCTCGTTTTGTGAAAGTGGATCATCCTTTTCACCATGCTTTGATGCAACCCGCTGCGGATGCGTTGGAGAAGGCCTTGGCTGACTTCACCCCACAAGATGAGACGGTGCCATTTTTCAGCACGGTGACGGGCAAACGATGCGAGGGGAAAGATGTCACTGCGAACCACTGGGCGCGAGGAATTCGTCAGCCGGTGCAATTCGTTTCTGCTGTTGAAGCGGTGGATGAGTTCGGAGTGGATGTGTGGTTGGAAATCAGTTCGCATCCTGCGCTGGCGATTTCGATCAAGGAATGTTTGGCAGATAGTGATACTGACGCCACGGTGGTCGCTTCGACTCGTCGCGAACGCGAATACGGTTGCGCTCTGGAGGCGGCTCTAGAATTGCACCGACTTGGTGTGGTGATGAACTTTTCTGAGATGACGCCTTCGCGTCATGCCTTGACCTTGCCAACTTACCCTTGGAACATGGAGCGGTGGTGGCACGAGTCGGGCGAGTTGCGCGACAGTCGTTTGGCTCCTGGCGGGAAAGGTTTGTTGGATACGCGCACACCGCGTGCGACGCCAACGTGGACGACTCGCTTGGATGAGCGTCACATGGCTTACCTTCGTGATCACAAGGTTGATACACACATCGTCTTCCCTGCAGCAGCTTTTATTGACATGGTATTGGAGGCTGGAATCGAAATCTTCGAAGGACGTCCGTTTGCTATTGAAGGTTTGGATATTCGTAAACCTTTGATCATGCCAGACCCTCCTACAGGTCTGGTTCTTGAGCTGAGTTACGATCCTATTGAGAGAACGTTCCAGATTCAAAGTTGCTTTGAGCCTTCCGATACTTGGTCGGTTCATGTGGTGGGGTATTTGCGTTCGGAGCGTGTGGAGTCTTCTTTCACTGAGAGCGATTGGGAAGCTCCAGGAGAGGATTTGACTGCGGTGCCTGCGGATGAATTTTACGAATACATGGCGAACCTAGGTTTGCGTTATGGTGATGAGTTTAAGCCGGTGAAAGAGCTTAATGCTAGTGGCGGCAAATCTTCTGGGGTGGTGAAGCTGACTGAGGCGAGCGCCAAACGTGTAGGCGAATACGCTTTGCATCCGGTGATCTTGGATGGGGCATTGCATGTTTTCTCGGCAGGAGCGCAAACGATAGAGGACCGTAAAGCGGGGATGAAATTGCCGGTGCGCTTTGATCGCATTTTGTATATGAAGTCTCCAGGTGCAAGTAGTCGTGTTCGTGCTGAGGTTTTGACTTGCAACGAAGAATTGATCGAGGGGCGTATTGGTCTCTACGACGAGTCAGGCAGCCCTTGTGTGTTGGTGGACGGTTTCCGTGCGGTGGCGATGAGCTCAGTTAGGCGCTCCGGCGCTTCAGGAGGTGGGCGCGATGTGGTTTACCATGTGGACTGGGAGCGTTCTCCTGCAGCGGGTGAGGCGAAGCCTCTGGAGGCTATGCCATTGGCAGATTTGAGCAAAACGGTGGCGACAGCGCTCAATGATGTGCTCGATATGCGCGGTCGGGATAAGCTCATTAAGGTGATGGCTGATGAGGATGTGTTAGCAGCTGCCTTGGTGGCAAACGGTTTGCTGGAGCTTGGGGTGGATTGCAAAGGCGAGGTGATTTTTAGCGCCGAGACGCTCAAGGTGACTGAGGGCATGCAACGGGTTTTTGCACGTTTGATGGATAAGCTAGCTAAGCGCGGCTTGATCAAAGCTGAAGGAGAATCTTGGCGCCCGATGCCGGCTCTCGCTGAAGCGGCGCAAACATCTGCTGAAGAGCTGAAACGTTTCTTGATTGATCATCCTGGGCATTTGCCTGAAGCGATGATCTGCGCCATGACGGGTGAGGATTTTGCTCCCATCATGTTGGGTGAAAAAGATGCGGTGCAGGTGTTGTTTGGTGGTCAGGGTGCTGATTTGCTTGAGCAATTCTACGGTGACGGTTTGTTTTCTAGTCACTGGATGACGGGAATGGCGGCAGGGGTTCAGGAAGCGGCACGCCGTTTACCAGAAGGTCGTGGGTTGCGCATCTTGGAAGTTGGTGCAGGAACGGGTGGTTTGGCTGCCTACATTTTGCCACAGTTGGAACGCAATCTGCACAGTTATACTTTCACAGATGTGTCGGCAGGTTTCTTTTTGCCAGCGCAGCAGAAATTGGCGGCTTTCCAAGAGGTGGAATACAAAGCTTTCAATCTTGAAAAAACTCCTGAAGAGCAAGGTTTTGATGAAGGTCCCTTTGATTTCATCGTCGGCACCAATGTATTGCACGCCGTGGCTGATGTGACGGAGAGTGTGAAAAATTTGTATGGCATGTTAGCTCCAGGAGGAACCTTGTTGTTCATGGATCTAGCAACTCCGCAGTTGTGGACTGAAGCGACCTTTGGTTTGACCAGTGGTTGGTGGAGTTTCACTGATACGGACTTGCGTCCTGATCAGCCTTTGATCTCGCGTGAGACTTGGGCGAAGGTATTGGAAAATGCTGGTTTTGATGAAGTAAGCACTTTGCCTGGCTTGATGGGGCCAGAAGGTGGTGAAGGTCAGATCGGTGTGATGGGGCGTAAAGCCTGGGATGGCAAAGCTCCTGTGCAGATCGCTAAGAAGTCTGAGGTAACGGATGAGGATACTGAAGAGGTCGAGGAAGTCGCTGAGCCTGAGCCAGTGGCTAGCTCGTGGGTGATTTTGGCAGATCAAGAAGGCGTAGGTGCGAGCCTGGCTGAAACTTTGCGAGCAGAAGGTAAACAGTGCCGACTGGTGACTCAAGCTGCTGAATTTGCCGCGAAAGGTGATGATGCTTTTGAGATGAATCCAGAAAGTCCAGAAGATTGGACTAAGTTATTCGAATCATGGAGCAGTGACGAACGTCCTGAGCGTTTTGTCTATATGTGGACCATCGACGAGAAGATTGCCGAGGATGGTAGCGACGCCCTGATCGGAACGGATGCGCTGTTGCATTTCTCTCATGCCTTAGACCAATTCTATCCTACGGGCGGCACCAGGGTTGATCACATCACTCGTGGCGGACAGCCTGCGGGGCGTGACCAAGGGCCTGTGATCGTGAGTCAAGGGCCATCGATCGGGCTTTTCCGAGTGATCCTCAGTGAGCATCCTAACATTCCTTGTCAGGGAGTTGATCTGCCATCGGAAGTATCTGCTGATGATGCGCAGATGTTGCTGGCTGAATTGCTAAGCAGCGCGACAGATCGTGAAGTTGCATTGCGTGGCGAGGCTAGATATGCGCAACGAATGACTCGTGGCTTGGCTACTGACGAAAAAGTATTGTCTCCGGATGTGCCTTTGCGGCTGGAGTCTCGTGAACGTGGCATTCTCGATAGCTTGAAGTTCACGGCTTTCCCGCAGGAGCAATGCGCTAAAGGGGATGTTTTGATCAAGGTCAAGGCTGCGGGCATGAATTTCCGCGATGTGCTCAAAGCACTGGCACTTTACCCTGCAGAAACGGCGGATGCCCGGATGTATGGTGACGAAGTGGCTGGTGAGGTGGTCGCGATTGGCGAAGGGGTGGATAGCGTGAAGGTGGGAGATCAAGTTTTTGGTTTGGCTGTTTTTGGTCTAGCTACTCATACCTTGGCTCGCGCTGCGGATGTGACTCTGATTCCAGAAGGGGTATCGCATGAGGAAGCGGCTACTTTGCCGGTGGTATTCATGACTTCTTGGCATGCGCTGAAACACGCTGCGCGATTGCGTAAGGGTGAGTGGATCTTGGTTCACGCAGGAGCTGGTGGTGTAGGTATGGCAGCTATTCAGATTGCTCATCACTTAGGGGCTAAAGTAATCGCTTCTGCCGGTAGCCCGGTGAAACGCGCTATGCTTAAGACTTTAGGCGTGGCTGAAGTGATTGATTCTCGTAAGGGAGATTTCGCTGAACAGGTGATGGAGTTGACGGATCGACGCGGGGTGGATGTGGTTCTCAATGCACTCGCCGCCGAGGCGATTCCGATGGGCTTGTCCTGTCTGGCAGAATCGGGTCGATTCATCGAAATCGGCAAACGAGATATTTACCAAAATTCTAAGCTGCCGTTGTTCTCATTACGTCGCAATGCTTCTTTCCACGTGATCGCTATGGATGCGATTTTCGCAGGAGACGAAGATTTGACTCGTGAATTGCTCGGAGAAGTGGTGGATTTGGTAGCAGAAGGAGCGTTGACTCCGCTGCCGTTCAGGACCTTTCCAGCTTGCCGTGTGGATGCTGCGTTCAGGCTGATGGCTGCGGGTAAACATATTGGTAAGGTGGTGATCGCTTTTGCTGATCCTTTTGTGCATCGTATTGGCGAAGCTCTGCATCAGGATTTCCGAGTGGATAGCGAAGCGACTTATTTGATTACGGGTGGTTTCGGTGGTTTTGGACGAGTGCTGGCGAAGTGGTTGGTCGAGTCTGGTGCTCGCCATCTGACGCTGACTAGCAGGCAGGGTGCAGCGACTAAAGGTGCTGCGGAATTCATCGAAGAGCTCAAAGAACTCGGAGTGGAGACTTTAGCGGTAGCTGCCGATGTCGGTTCTGCAGATAGTGTGAAAGGGATCTTCAAAGAAATCGCTGCCACGGGTCGTCCACTCAAAGGGGTGTTCCATTTGGCGATGGTGATCGATGATGCGCCGTTGGCGGATCTCAATCCGGAGCGCATGGCAGCGGTGATGGCTCCTAAAGCTCTAGGAGCTTGGTTGTTGCACGAGGCTACTGCAAAATTGGACTTGGATGCTTTCGTGATGTTCTCCTCGATCTCGAGTATTTTTGGTAATCCAGCGCAGGGTAACTACTCTGCTGCCAATGCACTGATCGATGCACTGACTCACCACCGCCATGCGATGGGGCTTCCTTCACTGGGAGTGAACTGGGGTGTGTTAGGAGGCGAGGGTTATGTGGCTAGGAATGAAAAAGTGGCTGAGTTCTTGGAACGTCAGGGTACTTTCTCGATCGAGCCTAATGAAGTGACAGGATTGCTCGACTCTTTCCTCGATGACAATGTCACGCAAGCTGCGGTGATTCGGGTGGATTGGGCTAAATGGCGTCAGTCTTTCCGCTCGATGCAGGATAACCCTTTGCTGGAGCGCATCTTTGCGGGTGGTGTCGAGGTGGATGAATCGAGTAGTGGAGCAGGGGATTGGCGAGTGAAGATCGAATCTGCCGAACCTGATGAGCGTGAAGCAGTCGTTTGCTTAGCTGTTCAGGACATCGTCGGCTCCGTTTTGCGAGTCAAACCTGAAACTTTGCGTGAAGACCAACCGCTTACGGACTTGGGCTTGGATTCATTGATGGGTGTGGAGATTGAAACTTTGATCGAAAGTTCGATCGGTGTGACTTTGCCGCCGACTAGCTTGATGCGTGCTCGCACCATTGGCCAGATTGCTACCTTGATTTATGGTCACCTCGGCGGAGAGAGCACTGCCTCGGTAGCTGCTGAGCCTGCGGCTCCTGTTGAAGAAGAGTTGTCACTGGATGAAGTCGATTTGGATGCCTTGTCGGATGCGGATCTTGAAGGTCTGCTTGAGGATGAGCCAGAAGATAAAACCAAACCAGAAGCTGCGGCACCAGCAGGTTAGTTGTATAAGAGCTGATGGAAAAAGGTAACGCACTATCGCGCTTGAAGGAATTGCTTGCGAGTGGGAAAGCTCGCTTGCAGCCTTTGACGTTCTCCCAACGTGAGATTTGGGAGACTTCGCCGGTGAAACCGAGTGATCCGGCGAATCACATTTGCTCGTATTTTGAGATCAAAGGTCCGGCGACGGTTGAGCAAATGAAGCTGGCTGTTGCAAGGGTGGTGGAACGGCAAGAGGCGATGCGCACTTCCTTTTTACCAGGTAAGGAGCGCCCCTTGCAGATCATCCGGGCGAGTGGTGGAGAGCCTGCGGTGAGTTTCCGTGAATTGACGGAGCAGGAGGGACAACCAGGGGCAATCGAAGGGGTGATGGCGGAAGGCTTTTTTGAGCCATTCGATTTTTTGAACGGTCCACTTTATCGGATGTGCATTTTGCAGCGTGGACCTGAAGATTGGGTGGTGGCATTCACGATCCATCATGCGGTGGGAGATGGCTGGACCTTAGGCGCTTTTGTGGGAGATCTTTGCACGGCTTATATTTTAGGTTTACGGGAAGCGGGGAGACAGTTTGGTGACATGAAAGGGGTGCGCGACGCACTCGAACCATTGGTGATGACACACTCTCAGTGGGGCGCGGCGGAACGTGCGCAGTGGAAGCCGGTGGAGATAGCCAAACATGTGGATTTTTGGAAGGATAGACTTTCGGGATCTGAGTTATTGTGGGGGGATGCTAGTTTCGATGGGGATAAGAGCGAGCGGTTGCAGCGTTGGGTTTCGGAAATGAATGAGGATCAAGCTAGTGCTATTCGCGAGCTGGCGCGTCAAAATGGGGTGACAACTTTCAATGTTCTGTTGGCTGCGTTTCAGTGGACTCTATTCAAGTGGACGGGGAAGGATGATGTCGTGCTGGGCACTCCTGTTGCTAATCGGACTAAAGCTTCGGTGCGTGAAACGATGGGCTATTTTTCTGGTGTAGTTCCTTTGCGCGGTCATATTGATTCGCGGCAAGCATTTGCCGACCGAGTCAAGCAAGTGCATGAAGAAACGATGGACGCTTTTGAGCACGCGATACCTTTTGCAGAATTAGCAGAGACACTCGGCGAGCCTAAATCACCACAACAACATTCTGTATTCGACACTCGTTTTGCCTATCAAAATCATCCGATGCCAGAGATTTCTTTGCCTGGGGTTTCTACCAAAGTTAGAGTGATTTCAACAGGCACGGCTCGCTTTGATTTGGCATGTGAACTAACGGAAGATAACGGTGGGTTTGAAGTGGTGTGGCTGTATCGATCTTCGGTGGTGAGCTTGGAGGATGTGCATGGATTGAACAAGCTATTTCAAGAGGTGTTGACAAGTGTCTGTAGTCATCCGGAAATTACTGCTGCTGCTGCGATGAATGTCTGATGGATTTCGCACATCATTATGAACGAGCGGAATAAAAAACACGTCAGCTATACTCCTTGGCGGATTGGAATTAACAGGGCCGCCGTACCTGTCATTAATGTTTTGTTTTACCTTTGCCAGGCATTGTTGGTGTATAGCGTTTACCGGGGGTGGCTGTGGCTATCTGTGCTGCTGGTTCTAATCGTTAGTCATCTGATGCATGGTTTCCTTATTGGTTTTCACGAAGCCGTGCATTGGGGATACCGTAAAAATCGCGTATTGAATGACTTTAATGGCATGTTGATGGGGGTGATAAGTTATAATAGCTTCACTTTGTATAGGATGTTGCATCAGTCACATCATGTTCACTTTGCTACTAAAAGGGATGTTGAATTGTGGCCTTTCAATGATCCAGAAGCTCCTTTGTGGAAGCGCCGTCTAGTTGCGTTCATTGAGCTCAATTTAGGCATGGTATTCACGCCCTTTCTTTTTTGGCGAGCGTTTTTCTGTAAAGGAACAGAGATTCGTAGCCCTAAAATCAGACGCCGTATTTGGGTGGAATTGGCTTTGATTGTTGTATTTTGGAGTGTGGCATTCACCTTGATCGCGCACTACGACTTGTGGCCTTGGTTTTTTTGGAACTATCTCATTCCTGCTTATATCACGGGCAATATGCAGAGCTGGAGGAAATACATCGAGCATGTGGGCTTGAGTGGCAATACCCCCCGCAGTGGCACGCGTAGCATTGTAACGGATACGTGGGTGGGCAAGCTGATCTCTTTATCCTTGCTGCATGAGCCTTTTCACGGGGTGCATCATATCAAAGGCAAAATGCCTTACGCGGAGATGCCCGAACACGCAGAGTGGCTAGCTGCCGAGGAGAAGGGGGATACGCGGCCTTATGCGAGTTACCACGCAGCGATTGCTGACTTGATTCGGCAGTTACCTGACCCTAAAGTGGGGAGTCAGTGGAAAACCGTTGAAAAGAGTGGAGCTTGATAGACTTTGTGCTTTTGTTTGTTTTTCACTAAATTTTCATAACGACTTTAAGTTTTGACATAGCAATGACCTCTGCCAGCCCAACTAATAAGCCCTCAAGCCTTTTTGAAGCCATTGAGCTAAAAAAAGAATACGATGATGGTAGCGTGCCGGCTTTGCGCGGTGTTAACTTTAAGATCAGCGAAGGGGATTTTGTGTCGATCATCGGACCCAGCGGTTGCGGTAAGAGTACTTTGCTTAATATGCTGGGAACCTTAGATCACTTGTCTTCTGGTAGTTTATTGTTTCGAGGGAAGTCGATCATTGATTTGCCTGACCCTGCTGCTTACCGAGCTAAGGACATCGGTTTTATTTTTCAATCTTTCCATTTACTGCCAACCTTCACGGTGGCGGAAAATGTGCAGATTCCGATGTTTGGGATGCCGTGGTCGCGTGCTGAGCGCAAAGAGCGAGCGGTGAAGTTATTAGACTCAGTAGGGCTCTCTCATCGTTGTGACCATATGCCTTTGAAGCTTTCTGGAGGAGAAAGGCAACGCGCGGCGATTGCTCGTAGCCTTGCCAATGAGCCTGCCGTTTTGCTAGCTGATGAGCCTACGGGTAATCTGGATAGTAAGAATGCAGTTCAAATCATGGAATTGCTGGACGAACTGCATCAAGAGCGGGGAATGAGTATGATTTTGGTGACTCACGATCTAGATGTGGCAGGACATGCTGAGCGAGTGATCACCATGAAAGACGGCTTGATTGTCTCCGACGATAAATCCTCTGAAAAAAATAGTAGCTATAAATCATGAATTTTTTAACGATTGTTACCCGTAGTTTATGGCGTCGCCCAGTGCGTACTAGTTTGACCTTGGTCGGTATTGCTATCGGTATCGCTGCTGTGGTTGCGCTAGTCGGCATGGCGTCCGGTTATGAAAAAAGTGTGGTCAAACAGCTCGAAGTGCTCGGCATCGATGTGATTGTCAGTAACATGGAGGGCGGCATGATGCCGAAACCTTTTGACGCGAAGTTGCAGGATGAGATCAGGGACTTTCCCAACGTGAAAAAAATCACCAGTGTATTGATGCGCATGATCAGTGTCGAGGACGCGCCGATGATGATGGTATCTGGGCGTGAGTGGGGCGGGTTCACTTGGGATCAACTCTCAGTAGTGGAAGGTCGCATGCCGAAGGACGACAAGGAACGAGTGGTGGTGCTGGGACGTCTCGCTGCAGAGGTTTTGAGGAAAAAGGTGGGTGATACGGTGACGGTTGAGATTGAAGATTTTGAAGTGGTGGGGATCGTCGATGGCAAATCGGTGGTGGAGAATGGAGCGGTGATCTTGGCTTTGCCGCTGTTTCAAGAGGTGAGCGGTTATGAGGGTATGGTCAACTTTATCGACATCCAAGTGCCTTCGGAGGCGGACAAGGAGGCGACTCAGGCTCTTTGTGACCAGATTCAGAAAATCTTTCCAGAAGGGCGTGCAGTGATGGCGAAAGAAGTGGTGGGAACGAGTCAGGGTTTCAAAATTGCCCGTGCGATGAGTTGGAGCACTTCACTATTGGCGATCATTGTGGGGGTGCTGGGAGTGATGAATACGATGTTGATGACGGTGTTTGAGCGGACTCACGAGATTGGTATCTTTCTCGCGTTGGGTTGGAAGCGTCGCCGCATTGTTTACCTGATATTATGTGAATCAGCAATTCTAGGACTGCTGGGCGGGGTGATTGGCGTGATTCTTGGGGCAGTGACTTGTATGCTTTTAGAAATGACTCCAGCCATTCACGGTTTGTTAGAGCCGGACTTGAGTTTGACGCTGATGAGCAGAGCTGTGATGATCGCGGTGTTGGTAGGTGTGTTCAGTGGTTTGTATCCAGCCTGGAGAAGCTCGCGCTTGACGCCAAGCGTGGCGCTGCAGGGATAAGTGATTTGTCTCCATCATGGACAAACGCTTGAATTAGAGTCACCTTGTGAGCATGAACTTCTCTCGTTTGATTATTATTAGGATCGCCACGGTGTTTGGATTGATTTTCAGTGTGGCCGGCTTTTTGCATGCTCAGCAATCATCCCCCGATGTGCATACTTTTACAGCTAAGAACGGAAAGACGATGACTGCCCGCGTATTGGGAGTGAGTGGCGGGAAGGTATCGATTGTTCGTTTGAGTGATGGAAAAAACTTCCAACTTCCAGCCAATAGCTTGAGTACACCTGACGTGGCGTTTTTGAAAGCATGGCTGAAGCGCCGCGAGTTGATGGGGCATCCTGCGGGGTGGAAAACCTTGCGGGTGGAGTTGCCTGAATACGTGGATACGGTTGAGGCGCTAGGTATTCCTTCGGCTTTTCGCCGAGTGGGTTTGCATACTTGGGAAGCAGAGTTGCCGGACAATGCATGGATTTTGGTTCGACTTTGGCGGCGTAGTGGGGATTGGTATGCTCCAGAGTTTTTGCTGCCCTATGATGGTCAGGCTGAGTGGAGATTTACTTATCTAAAATCTAAATTGTATCGTGCTAGCGGTGCTGCCAAATCACGTCCGGTGGTGGTTGGGATAGCTATCGATGATGATGGGGGGAAAGAACAGCTCAAGACTTTGAAAGAGGCTATTCCTGAAAGCGGGGTGTGTATCTTTGCTGGTTTTTTGGATGATGCAGATTTTGATCTATTGGGTTCCAAGACTGTATTTTCTTTTGTGGTTCGCAAAATTCCGAGGCTTTCGGTGGCAGGTTCAAAAATTCGCGCTATCCGAGTGATCCGCGATTTGGTATCGTATGATGGTCTGAGCAGTTTGAAAGAATTGGAGTGCTTGGATATCACTCAAACGGGAGATTTCCCCTTGGGCGATGTCTCTGCTCTGAAAAGTTTAACCACCTTGGTAGCTGACGGCAATGTGACATTAGGTCCTGCGATAGGCGATTCAGCTTGGCCGTCCTTGCGGTATTTATCTTTGCAGCGAGCCGATATCGAAGATGCTGATAAGTTCGGTGACTTTGTCGCGGGTCTGCCTGAGCTGGAAAGTTTGGCATTGCCTGATGAGAACGAAATGAATGTGAAGGGCTTGGTGAACTGCCCGAAATTATCGGTGCTAAGATTGGGGGATGAATGTTATGATCCTCAGGTGGCGGGTTTGAAGGGGCTGAAGCAGTTGCGCACGGTATGGCTGAGCGAGACTTACAATGCTAGTGAGTTGGTGGCATTGGCAGAAGAGGGACTATTTGCCAAAGTTACGTCTTTGAAAACGCATGTGGAGCTGCCTTTTTCTAAATTGCCGTTGTTGAGTCATTTGAATCTGACGGGAGACCAAGATGATTTAGACATGGGGGTCATCGCGAGTATCCCCGACTTGCGACATTTGGAAGTTGCTAAGCTAAGCGAGGATGATCTGCAAGCTTTGCAAACGAGGGCTGCAGACTTGAAGAAACTGAGTAGTTTGAGTATTCGTTTTCCTCGTATTACAGGATTAACCCCTTTGGCAAAGCTGCCAGCATTGCGTTACTTAAGGGTGTATGAACAATTTGGCAGTTCTGAACAAGATTTGAAGGAAGTGGATGTGTCTGGATTTCCAGCTTTGCAGGGTTTGACTTTGATCCAGTTGCAGAATTTGGCAGGCCTCAAAGTGGCAGGGGGAGCGAGTTCTTTGCAGGCGATCAGTATTCGTCAATGTGGCGAACTGAAATCAGTGTCCGCTACAGGGTTGGTGGGAAGCTTGGCGGAGTTGGTGATCGCAAACTGTGAATCACTGGCGACACTGCCTGAAGTTTTGAATGCTTCCTCGCTCAAAATATTGCATTTGGCGGATTCACCACAGCTTAAGAAGGGTGCAGCAGTAGAGTCGCCAAAAAAATGGCAGCGCTTGTATCTGATGAAGGCGGGGGCTTTTCAATAGAAGCGTGTTCTTTGAAAAATTTCCATTGCAAAGCTGGCAACGAATCGTATCTTTAATAATAGTTTAACAATAACTCCAACCACACTTTATTATGGGTCCTATAGGTTTTCAGGAAATGATTTTAATCGCATTGGTGATTCTTTTGCTCTTCGGCGCAAAAAAACTACCAGAACTTGCACGAGGAATTGGCAAGAGCATGGGAGAATTCAAAAAAGCTAAGGAAGATTTCGAAGATGAAATCAAACGCGGCACGGATGAGGGAACTAACCCACCTAAAAGCACCACGCCTGCTCCTTCTCAAACAGTCGCGCAGTCGAATGACGATGAGCATTCGGAAGAGAGTGGCGATGAAGCTAAAGCTGAAGCCGAAGAAAAAAAGGCTGAAACGGCAGTTTAAGCTTTATTGTGAATCATGAGAATCGAGAGCATGGTGGTCTCGATTCATCAACAGCCCGCGAAATTGTTCTTCGCGGGTTTTTTTGTGCTTTTATTGTGTAGCCTATTGGGTGCCATTTTTTTGTTTTCTTCTTCGCTCAAGGCACAAGAGCGACAGGAAAAAAACTCGGATGAGGGTGATACCGGTGAATTGCGTTTCCTTTCGTATAATTTGCGTAATTACCTGCCGATGAAGCGGCGAGTGAAGGGGGTGAGCGTGGAGGATGCGCCGAAGCCCGATGATGAAATAGCGGCATTGATCAAGGTAGTGGTGAGTAGCAAGCCTGATGTAGTAGGGGTGTGCGAAATCGGAGGGATGGGGTATCTGAAAGATTTTCAATCGCGGCTCAAATCGGAGGGTCTTGACTTGCCATATATAGAGTTGGTGCAGGCATCGACGGAGTATGAAAGAAACTTGGCGCTGTTATCGCGTTTCCCGATTGTGGCGAGGAACCCTCAGACTGAGCTGACTTATTTGATTGGACAACAGCGCTTGCCTTTTCAACGAGGCATTCTAGATGTGACGATTGCCCCTAACTCGAACTATAGATTGCGCTTGGTGGGCTTGCATTTGAAATCTAAGCGCGAAACGCCTGAAGCTGACCAGGCTCTGATGCGACAGAATGAAGCGTTGTTGGCACGACGTCATGTGGACGGTATTTTACAACAAGAGCCGGGGGTGAATTTGATTGTCTATGGAGACCTGAACGCTACCAAAAATGAAATGCCTGTGCGGACTTTACGCGGACGTTTTCGGACGGACACTTATCTTAAGTCGATCAACATGAGTGATCAATATGGTTTTTTATGGACGCATTATTGGAACTACGCGGATTCTTATGCGCGCTTTGATTTTGTGTTGGCGAGTAAGGGAGTGCTTGCTGAGATCGATAAGAAGAAGAGTTACATTCCGCATGGCGAGGATTGGTACCTTGCGAGTGATCACCGCCCGTTGTTGCTGGTATTGGAGAGCAGAGATCAATGAGCGAGATGGTTAAAGCGAGTGATCAAGTCAATTCGGTTCTGAGTGATGGGCGTGTCGCTTGGGTGGTGGCATTGATGCCGGAAGCGAAAGCTGTGATCCGTCATTTTTCTTTGAAAAAAATCAAAACAGCAAGCTTGTTTCCGATCTATCAGAGTGGGGATCAACGGGTGAGCCTAGTGGTCTCGGGTATGGGTAAAATACAAAGTGCGGCGGCGGTGATCAGCCTTTTTCATGAGTTGGACGAAGCTAAGGGGGTGGCGTGGATCAATTTTGGTATTGCGGGGCATAGGGATCGTGAATTGGGGGAACTGCGGTGGGTGAACAAGTTGCAAGATGCTGGCTCCGAGCAAAAATGGTATCCTCCGCGTTTGTATCGAACGGGCAAAAGACTGGCGAGCGCTTTGTTGACGGTGGATCAGCCTGGAGACTATCCTGCAGGGGATACGCTGGTGGATATGGAAGCGAGTGGATTTTATACGATGGCTAGCCGGCTTTCGACAAGAGAACTGGTGCAGTGCGTGAAGTTGGTGTCGGACAATGCACAGCAGTCCTGGCGTGATTTGGACAAAGGACAAGTGGGGAGGTGGGTTGAGCAGCACATGGTTAGCTTAGTGGATTTTAGTGACGAGATGATGAGCTTGTCGGCGCAAGAACGCAGTCGCTGTGCGCCGCCTGCGGGGTTGGCAGAGGTGTTGCAGGAGTGGCGCTTTAGTGAAACCGAACGGCATCAGTTACACAAAATACTGCGTCGCTGGCAGGCGATGTCTGTTGAGGATACGGCTGTTGCGATCTGTGTTCGGAATGGAGTGAAGTCGAGTGCTGAGGCATTAAAGGTATTGCAACAAGAGCTGATTTTTTGTGGAGATGAGGCGATTGTAGCAAGGAGATAATATTTTTGAACTGTGGATACTTTATACCTAGAAGAAAAGATTGCCGACCATGCCCGGGTGCGAGCTATGCTGAAACGCTTCCCGAAGGCGGAGAGGATCGCCTGCGCGCGTTTCAGTGAGGTGTTCAATGTGCGTGGGCAGAACTTTCGTTGGCAAAAGCAGAAGCCGTCTTGGATTTTGGCTGAGAAATACGGGCGCATGGTTTTGCCGATTCCTCCTGCTTACGGAATAGGAAGCGAGAGCAATTATTATTTTTCGCATATACTGAATTGCCCTTACGATTGTCGTTATTGTTTTTTGCAAGGCATGTATCGTTCGGCACATCAGGTGTGGTTTGTGAACTATGAGGATATGCAGAATGCCATCGATGAAGTGTTGGTCGATTGTCCTGCTGGGGAGACGGTGGGCTTTTTTTCGGGTTATGATGGGGATTCTCTTGCATTGGAAAGCCTGACAGGCTTCGCGGAAAATTTCATCTCCTTTTTCGAAAAACGCCCAAGAGGAGTTTTGGAATTGCGCACCAAGAGTGTGAATGTTGGCGTTCTGTTGAAACGTCCCGCTCTGGAGAATGTGGTGGTGGCATTCAGTCTGTCGCCGCGTCCCATCGCGCAGGCTTTTGAACATGGAGCACCAAGTGTGGGTTCGCGCTTGCAGGCGATGGAGAGAGTAGCGCAGCGAGGATGGCAGATAGGCTTGCGCTTGGATCCGTTGATTGCTCAGCCCGATTTCAAACAGCATTATGAGCAACTGGTAGAAGAGATTTTTTCAGTGATCAAGCCGGATCAAGTTCACTCAGTTACCTTTGGGCCGATGCGCTTCCCTGAAGCGATGTTTGAGCGTATGACCAAACTCTACCCAGAAGAGAGATTGTTTGCAGCAGGGTTTGAGAAACGTGGTGACGGTCTGATCACTTATGCTCCAGAGCGGGAAGGTGAGATGCGATCAGTTTTGCAGCAATTATTAGCTGAATTTCTGCCAGAGAAGAAGATCTTTGATTGCGGAGAATGAATAGCTTAATAACTCGGCGGGCCGTCGTCGGCTACTTGCACGATGATGGTTTTGGGTAGGGCTTTTTTTAGCGCCTTGATGGCTTCGTCACTGGCGGAGGTGTCGGCGAGTTGGATCAGTTGCAGCTGTTTGAGAGTGGTGAGTGGGGTGATGTCGCTTAAGGTTTTGCAGTGAGCGAAATCGACATTTTGTAGCTGTCGGGATGCAGAAATTTCTGTGATGTTGGTGAGGTTTTCACAGTTGGTGATGGCGAGTTGTTCGAGTTGGCTGGCTTTGGAGATGCCTTGCAGAGTGCTAAGTTTCGAGCAGTAGGAAAACCCCATGTAGTTGAGTTGGCTGTTACTTGGCAGACCTTCGAGGCTGGTGAGTTGATCACAAGCTTCGATGTGGAGTTCGTGTAGATTATCCAGATTTGCGAGTGCTGAGAGATTTTGAAAGGAATCCATGCCGCCTAAGCGCAAGATCTCGACAGAGCTTAATTTTGCAAGGAAATCCAAGTTGGGAAGGGAACTGGTATTTCTGAGGTCGAACATGAGCAGTTCAGTGAGAGAGTGGATGCCTTCGAGGTCTTGCAGCTGGTGGCAGGTGGAGATGTCGAGATCGGTCAGTTGACTGAGTTGCTCGAGTCCAGCGATGCGGCTTAGTTGAATGTTGCCGCCGAGAAAGAGTTGTTTCAAGATGGGAGATTGTGTGAAAGTTACTTGTTTGAGTTTTTGACAATTTTCGATGTAGAGCCCTTCCAGAGAAGGGGTGGTGGGGAGAGTGATATCTTCGTTTAGTTTAGGGCATTCATTGATCGTGACACTGCGAAGTGAAGGCAGAGAAAATAAGGGGGTGAGTGCAGAGAGTTGTGGGCAGTTCGCTGCTGAAAAGGCTTCGAGGTCGGGTAGTAACTCAATTCCATTTAAGCTTTTTAAGGCTTCGCATTGGGAAACATCGAGAGATGAGATGGTTCCTAACTGGATCAGCAGTTGTGCGGCTTGGGTCAAGTCTTCGATCTCTAGCGCAGCGAGGCTGACTTCTATTTTGTCTTCGAAGCTCTCAATTTGGGCGCCATAATCTTCGGCGAGTATTTCGCGAGGGTTTCTTCGCTCGACTTGCATTAGCGCCCATGCGATTGCGAGACTTAAGACGATAACTGCTAGCACAACCGGTGTACGGCGCGATCTAGATGGTGGCGTATCCGGCATGGCTTATCGCTAATAATTGAGAGTAAGAGTTTAAGGCACTGGCACGCGTTCGAGAATTTTGGCGATGATGTCCTGACTGGTGATCTCTTCGGCTTCGGCTTCGTAGGTTAATAGGATACGGTGACGTAGCACATCATAGGCTAGGTCTTTGATGTCTTGAGGGATCACGTAACCACGTCCGTTTAAAAAGGCGTGAGCTTTGGCTGCGAGGGTGAGGTTGATGGTTCCACGTGGTGAGGCACCGATGCGGACGAGATTTTTTAAAGACGGGTCGATTTGTTCGGCATTACGAGTCGCGTGGATCAGCGAGACGATGTAGTTTTTTATTCCGTCATCGACGTGGATCTGATTGACCAGCTCACGGCTGGCGATGACGGTTTGGGCGTCGGTGATGGATTGAGTTTTGGTGATAGGCGAAGAGGTCGCCATCAGGTCGAGCACGAAGCGCTCTTCTTCGAAGCTGGGGTAATCGACGATCACTTTGAGTAGGAAGCGGTCGAGCTGGGCTTCGGGAAGTTGGTAGGTGCCTTCTTGGTCGATGGGGTTCATCGTTGCCAAGACTAAAAAGGGATCGGGCAGGGGGTAGGTGGTATCGCCGATGGTGACTTGGCGTTCTTGCATCGCTTCGAGCAAGGCACTTTGCACTTTAGCAGGGGCACGGTTGATTTCGTCGGCGAGGATTAAGTTGGAAAAAAGTGGTCCGAGTTTGGGGGTGAACTCATTGCTTTGTTGATTGAAAATCAGAGTGCCGATGAGGTCGGCGGGCAAGAGGTCGGGGGTGAACTGGAGTCGTTGAAAATCCACATGCAGTGCTCCTGAGAGGGCATTGACGGTTAGGGTCTTGGCTAGGCCAGGTACGCCTTCGAGCAAGATGTGGCCGTTGACGAGTAGCCCGATGATCAAGCGATCTACGAGCTCTTGTTGGCCGACGATGACGCGACTCATTTCTTGTCTGACTGCAGGAACCCAAGTTCCTTGTTGTTGGATTTGTTCGGAGAGCTGGGTGGTGTCGATTTGTGTGGCTTGAGTCATTGGAATAAAAAATCTGTAGGCTTGCTGTTACCTAGCAAGAGCGTTGCGTTGTGATACGAATGTCTAAGAAGGCGCAACTTTGCGCTCTGTTCAAGTGGCTTCCTCGGATACGGAGCTTTTGTTTTTTCCGTCAATCGCCTGCGGGCTCAGGCGGCGATCCCAGACATAGCGTTGGAAGAGCACTTTGAGTGAGGCTGTCATCGGGACGGCGAGTAAGGCGCCGAGCAGTCCGCCCATCAACAAACTCCAAAACAGGATGGAAAAAATGATCGTGAGCGGATGCAGACCGACGGATTCGCCGACAATTTTAGGGGCGGTGAAAAGGCTGTTGACTTGTTGCACGCCGGTGAAGAGGATGAGCACGATCAGCGGGTAGGCCCAGGTGTGCTGGAGCCAGGTCCATTGCGCATTGGGATCAGAGAATTGGGCTACAGAGATGAGTAGGGCAGGGATTAGGCAGAGCAGGTTGCCGATGTAGGGGATCAGTCCGAGTAGAGCTACAAAGACGCCTATAAGCAGTGCGTAGTCTAAGCCCATGAAGGCGAGGGCGATGCCTACCAAGGCTCCATCGATCATGCTGACGAGCATTTGCCCACGGAAAAAGGCAATCAGGTATTGGTTGATTTCGCTGAGAGTGGCGACCACCTCGTCTTTGAAGTTGGAAGCTTTGAGCGGCAGGTAATCGCTCCATTGTTTGCTGATACTCTGGCTCTCCATGAGAAAATAGTAGAGATAAATGGGAACCAAAAAGAGTCCGAGTAAATAACCGAAAAAACCAAATACGCCACTGATACGACTCCAAAACCAAGTGCCTACTTTTTGCACGATGGCGGGTCCTTCTTCGGACAGCCAGGTCACGCCGCGCTGGTAGTATTCTTGACCTATCTCTGAGCCGAATTTCCCCTGCAGTTGAGAGATGCCAGTTTTCAGCCCTTCGGTCACTTGTTGCTGGATGAGTTCCCGTTTTTCGAAAAGTTCGTCGGCTTGTCCGAAGGTAGGGACGATCACTGCAGTGGCGAGTAATACGATGGCGAGTATGAATCCGACATAGACGATCAAGACGGCTCGGTGGTGCTTGATATTGCGTTGTTGCAGCCAACGGATGATAGGCTCTAACAAATAAGCGATGATGCCTGCTACTGCTAGAGGCACTAGAACGGGTTGCAAATAGCCTAGGATGGTGCTGCTGAGCCAGATTAGCCCGACGATCACACAACCGATGGTCACCATTGATAAGGCGGTGATCCCTGTCCATAGGGTTTTGCGCTGGAAGGGGGTTGGGTGTATGGGAGGTTCAGGCGATTTGGGCATGGTGGAAAGTATATGGATTTGTGGAGAAAAATCAAATCGTAAGGAGGGCAGAGTTTTTAGGCTCTGCATATAGCTGGGCTAGGATCGGTAGATTGTCCTAGAAAGGTCATGGGCTGGTAGCCCATGCTACGGGGGCTATTTGTGTGCGGCTATGATCTCATCGATCTTAGCACGGCTGATGCCAGTAGGATCGGTCAGTTTGGCAAAACGCTCGCGAGCTTTTTTTGCGGTATCGACGGAGACGGCAGCGGATTTGTTGCCAAAAGAAGCGCGCACATAGGTCATGACCGCGGCGAGTTTTTCGTCGTCGAGCATGGCTGCGAGGGGGGTCATGACTCCCATGAAATCGGTGCTTTCTTTTTTGAGACCTTTGAGCACGACCAATGCCATGCGGTCGGGGTCGCCGTTGACGATCTCGGAACCAGTAAGACTGGGAGCCATCAGCATGGGGCCGACTTTCAGTCCTTTTCCGTCCATACCGTGACAAGCGCCACAGGTGCCATAAGTGGTTTTCCCCAATGCCATCAGGTCAGGAGCCGATTCAGCGGCGGCAGGTGCTTTAGCTTTAGCTGTAGTGGCGACGGCTTTACTTTCTTTCTCTTTGGGATCTCCTTTGAGGTAATCTATTAAAAAAGCGGCACCTGTGAGTCCAAGCATCACCACCATAAGAATGGGGATGCCGATGGCAAGAAGGTTGCCTAGAAGTGAAACGCCTGATGATGGTTTGTTAGAGGAGTGATCGTCGCTCATGGTGTTGTGATTTAAATGGCAAATGGGTAATTGTCAACCTGTGGAAATGCAGGAGTTTTTATAAAACGCGATCATTGCCGCCATCGACTGGAATTTGCGCTCCTGTGGTTTTTGAAAACAAGGTGCTTGCCATGGCGGAGACCATCTCGCCCACATTGCGGCTTTTGATCTCGGTTTTGAGCAAATTGCGGGCTTTGTATTCTGCCACGGTGATGCCGTAGCGCTCAGCACTGCGGGCGAGTACTTCGTCGGTCCAGATTTTGGTATCAAAGACGGCATCAGGGTGGATGATGTTGCAGCGCACGCCGTGTGGCGCGAGCTCGAGGGCGGCGACGCGGCACAGCTGGGTGAGTCCGGCTTTGGCGCAGGAGTAGCTGGCGGCTCCCGCTCCTGGGGCGGCGACGTTGCGCGATCCGACTAAGATCACTGCGGGGTCGATGCCTTTTTTGAGATAGGGGATGGTGTATTTGAGCAGTTTTTGATGCGAGGTGAGATTGACGTTCATCGACAGATCCCAGTTGCGAGCTTCGAGTTCGTCGAGGTATTGTCCGGCGGTGAATACACCAGCGTTGGAGACGAGGATGTCGATGCCACCATAACGGCGAACCGTTTCTTCGACCGCTGCGAGCACTTTTTTGTCATCGGTGAGGTTGACGATCATCGCGTCGGCTCCGATTTTCTCCATCTGCGGAATGATGTCGGGATTGAGATCGAGCGCGATCACTTTGGCTCCTTGCTGTGCGAGGGCTTCGGCGCAGGCAAAACCAATGCCAGC
>JAKISY010000032.1 GCA_021648365.1 Verrucomicrobiales bacterium | reverse complement strand
AAATCCAAATGAAAACTTTAACCCTCAACTTGAACACGAAAGTTCGCTTCCAGTAGTGGGTTGCCTGCACTCAAACGATAGATAGCAATAAGAAACGCATCTTGCATCGATCGGTATTTGGTATTACGATAAGCCTATCGATATGTCAGCTGTAACAATATCCCCGAAATACCAGGTCGTCATCCCCAAAGCCGTCAGAGAGCGGTATTCTCTGACGCCAGGCGATAAGATGGAGATCATTGAGTTGGAGGGTAGAATTGAGCTTGTGCCCGTCAGACCGGCAACCGACTTGAAGGGGTTCCTTAAAGGGCTAAAGAACACATTTGAGAGAGAGGGAGACAGATGCCTGCCGTAGTCGATTCTTCGGGATGGATCGAATATTTCATAGACGGAGCCAATACTAAATATTTTGCATCGGCCATCGAGGATACCTGTAACTTAATTGTTCCATCGATTATCCTCACCGAGGTTTACAGATGGATGTTGAGAGAATTAGTTTTCTTGCTTTTTGGCTCCGATTACGTCACGATTATGCTCAAAAGCGACAGGGCTTCGTTTCAGGAATCACCTGTCTCGAAACGTTCTACCTATGAAAAAAATCAAGATTCTCTGCATCACAGTCCTGATTCTAGTCTTGGCGGTAGGAGGCGCGGTGACCGTAGTGATTCACGATATGGTCAACACGCCAAGTCACAAGCATTGCATCAAAATTGCTGCCAATTTCCTTTCATCTTACGCTTCGGACAATGATGGGAAGTATCCTGTAAGCAAAAGGGGATGGGGGGATGCCCTTCTGAAATTAAATGAAATTTTTCCTGATGCCGAATGGGTGCCTTTTTTTACAGGAGTTGGCGATTATGGATCAATTTACCGTGATGCAATCAAAGATGGACACAACATTGACGAAAGTAAATGTAGCAGAGTGTATGTGCAGGGATTGTCGAGAGACTCGAATAGACATATTGCAATCTTATTTGACAGGGACTCTGTGCCTGGAGGCGATCATCTTCGCAGCAATTTGTTCGGAGATCCGTTGCGTGAGGTGATTCTAGTAGGCGGAGATATGAAAATAATAAAAGACCCACAATGGGAAAAGTTTGTTCAGAGCCAAAGGCAGTTGCTTAGTGATGAAGGCTTTTGTGAGGAAGTTATACGGGAGGTTTATGGTGACCCAGAGCAATAACAGCAGAACAAGACGTCGATCCGAATACCTACCCGCCTCCTGTTGAAATCATTATGGTGCTTCGCTACGGCTGTGTAATCTGCGGTTAAGCTCTTTCAAATGACCTGGATAGTTGCATTTTATGAATATAGTTCTTTTAACACTAGACATGAAGGCTGGTATTTTATTAAGATGAAATCTGGTAGAAGTCTATTCAACCAAAATAATCCTAATGACTGCAAACGGCCCAGATTCTCCCCGGGGGGCTCGGTGGAAGTTGCCTACAGCTGAAGAGTTGTATCGCATGCTTCCTCAGTATCAAATTTCCGATATTATCGGTCACGGTGGTATGGGGGCGGTATTTAAGGGGCGTCAGTTTAAGCTGAAGCGTGATGTTGCGATCAAAATTCTTTGTGAACATGCTGGGCAGAGTGAAGAAGATGCGATGATCGTATCACGTTTCAAACAAGAGGCTTGGACGATGGCGAAGTTTGATCACCCGTCGATTGTATCGGTTTTTGATTTTGGCGAGACGGATGATGGTCATTTTTATTTGGTGATGGAGTATGTCAACGGTACGGATATCCACGAGTATATCGAGTTGTATGGAGGGATGTTGCCTCAAGAGGTTGCTCTGGCGGTGATGGCTCAGGTGTTGGATGCCTTGGCTTATGCTCACGGTCATGGTATTGTTCATCGAGATATCAAACCTGCTAACATATTGATTAACCTAGAGGGTAGGGTGAAGGTGACGGACTTCGGTTTGCTAAAACGCTTTGATCAAAGCGAAAGCACGGTGGTTGCTGAAACGGAAAGATACACGATGGGTACGCCTTATTTCATGGCTCCTGAATTATTGAATACCAAGGAGAAAGAACTGGTGGATCATCGGGTGGATCTTTATGCGGTGGGGGTGATGCTTTATAAAATGCTGACAGGGGATATGCCGCAGGGCTGTTTCAAGATGCCGAGTGAATTGAATGCAGATTTAGATCCGAGAGTGGATGACATCGTGGATAAGGCGATGCAGGCTAACCCGGATCATCGCTACGACTCCGCAGCGATGATTCGAGCTGACCTTGATCAAATCGAAGAGCAATTGATCGCAAAATTTAAACCAGCCAAGGACAGTGCTAGGCTGGTAGGGCTTTGATAGGGTGCGGGTTTTATTCTGACCACGCGACGGCGGTTTGTTTGGACGAGCCGAGGCCGTCGATGCCGAGTTCGATCACGTCTCCGTCTTGGATCCATTGTTGTGGATCCATGCCCATGCCAACGCCGGGAGGGGTGCCGGTAGTGACGATGTCGCCAGGGGCGAGGGTCATGAATTGGCTGAGGTAGCTGACGATGGTGGGAACATCGAAGACCATGGTGCTGGTGCTGCCATCTTGTTTGGACTCTCCATTCACGGTCAACCACATGCGCAGGTTGTTGATGTCTGAAATTTCGTCTTGAGTGGCGATGAAGGGTCCGAGCGGTGCAAAGGTATCGCAGGATTTGCCTTTGACCCACTGACCTGAGCGTTCAATTTGGAAGGCGCGCTCGGAATAATCGTTGTGCAAGACATAACCTGCGACGTGATCGAGAGCGTTTTCTTTTTCGACGTAAGAGGCCTTTTTCCCAATGACAAAAGCGAGTTCAACTTCCCAGTCGGTTTTGGTCGCGTTTTTAGGGATGGTCAGGTTGTCGTTGGGGCCACAGAGGGCGGTGGTGGCTTTAAAGAAAATGATGGGTTCTGGCGGGACTTCTAGTCCGGTTTCTTCGGCGTGATCGCTGAAATTCAAGCCGATACAGACGATTTTACCTGGGCGGGAAACCGGTGGGGCGAGGCGCACGTCGGCAGCTAGGCGTGGTGCGGAGTCAGCATTGGCATCGACCCATTCTTTGAGGCGTTCGAGATTGGCGGGATCGGCAAAAAAGGCTTCGTCAAAATCTTGACCAAAGGCTGAAGCGTCGATGCGGTGATCTCCATCGGCGTCGAGCTGAAGGCCGGGTTTTTCTTGTCCTATTTGTCCGTGGCGAATGAGTTTCATGAATGGTGGGTGTTGTTTTTTTAAAAAAGTGTCTGTGAAAATATCTGTGAATGGAGCTAAGCAGAAATAGCGGAGTTTTCAAATGAGTTCTACAAAGAGACGTCTCGTTTCCACGGCAGGAAATCCTTTTGTCCGAGCTGCTGGGCTTTGCTCTGCGCACGACCGGAGGCGATCTCGATGATCAGGTCGAGCAGTTTTTGAGCAAGGGCTGGGATGGTGTTGCGCCCGTCGATGATCGGACCTGCGTCAAAGTCGATGATGTCTGCCATGCGTTGTGCTAGCGAGCTGTTGGTAGAGATCTTGATCACGGGGCAGATGGGATTGCCAGTAGGGGTTCCTAGGCCAGTGGAAAAGACCATCATATTGGCATGCGCTCCCGCCATGGCGGTGGTGGACTCGACATCGCCTCCGGGTGTGCAGAGCAGGTTGAGACCGGGTTGGGTGACGTGTTCGGGATAGTCGAGCACATCGACCACTGGAGAGGTACCACCTTTTTTTGCGGCTCCGGCGGATTTGATCGCATCGGTGGTGAGTCCATCGCGGATGTTGCCTGGTGAGGGATTTTGATCAAATCCGGAGCCTGAGGCTTCGGCTCGTGCGGCGTAGGCTGACATCAGCTGCGCAAAACGTTGGGCAGCTTTTTCACTGGTGCAGCGGTCGAGGAGGTTTTGTTCGACTCCACAAAGTTCGGGGAACTCGGCGAGAATGGAGCTGCCGCCGAGGGCCACGAGTAGATCGGAGACTTGACCGATGAGAGGATTGGCTGAGATGCCTGAGAACCCATCGGATCCACCGCACTCGACGCCGAGTGTGAGCTTGGATAGTGGTGCGGGTTGGCGTGTGATTTGATTGGCTTCGACGAGTCCGACAAAAGTCTCACGCATGGCGGCGGTAAGCATCGCTTGCTCGGAGGGCCATTGCTGTTGCTCAAAAACTAGCAGAGGTTTGTCTAAATTTGCAGTACGCAGTTTGATTTCATCTTGCAGGATTTCCACTTGGGCATGCTGACAGCCTAAGCTGAGCACTGTAGCGCCAGCGACATTGGGGTGGGTGATGTAGCCCGCGAGCAGTCCGCACAAGGTTTGCGCATCGTGGCGGGTGCCTCCGCAGCCGAGGCCGTGGGTGAGGAATTGTATGCCGTCGATATTAGGAAAAATTAGATCGGGTGGATTGTCTGCGTTTTCTCCTATTTCGGTATTTAAGAGAGTGTCGCGATCGGCGCCGTCGAGGTGGAGATCGACGAGCTTCTGTGTGTAGCTCTGGTAGTTTTCAGCACGGGTGTAACCGAGGGCTTTTTCAAAAGCTTCTCGCATGACTTCGATGTTGCGATTTTCGCAGAATACTAGCGGGATCACGAGCCAATGGTTGCTGGTGCCGACGGAGCCATCACTGCGGTGGTAGCCGTCAAAGCTGCGAGATTGCCAGTCGCTGATGTCGGGGGCTTGCCAGTCTTGATTGGCAGACGAGGATGCGCTGCTAGTGAACTGGTCGGCGAGATGGGTCAGGTTGTCTGTGGTCAAGCGACCGCCTTTGAGCACGGTTTGGGTGACTTTACCCACTGTCACTCCGTATTGCATGGCGATGTCGCCGATGGCGAAGTCACGCATGGCGAACTTGTGCTTGGCTGGCACCGCTTCGGTGAGGGTGATGCTTTCATCCTGTAGAGTCGCGGTATCGCCTGCCTCTAGGTCGGTGAGAGCAACGGCGATGTTGTCGCGGGGATCGAGTTGTAGTGCGTTTTTCATTGAGGAATATCATCTAATACAATCAAAATGCTCCCGGCGAAACTGCTAAATGACTTGCCAAAGGCTTCGGGCGGGGTTTTTAAGAGGGTATGAGTTGTGATCTTTTTAATTTAGACGGACGCGTGGCATTGGTCACGGGTGGTAGTAAAGGTTTGGGCAAAGCGATGGCGCGGGGATTTGCTGAGGCGGGAGCGGATGTGATGATCGCCAGTCGTTCGGAGGATGAGTTGAAAGCTGCGGCGGTGGAAATTGGCGAGGGGCTTGACGTGAAGGTGGAGTGGATGGTGACGGATATGGGAGATAGGGAGGCGAGTGACCGCTTGGCGGCAGAGACGATTTTACGTTTGGGCAAGGTGGATATCGTGGTGAATAATGCGGGGTCGAATACGCCGCAGCCGATTGATCAGATCATCGATGAAGACTGGGATCGCATCGTGGAGTTGAATTTGACTTCGTGCATGAGATTGACCAGAGCGGTTCTACCGGGAATGATCGAGCGCAAGTGGGGCAGAGTGATTCATATCTCATCAGTGTTGGGCTTGGGATCCAAACCAGCGAGGAATGTTTATTCGGCAACTAAGGCGGGATTGATAGGGATGGCAAAAGCGAGTGCTTTGGATCTTGGGAAGCATAATATCACGGTTAATTGTATCGCGCCGGGTCCGATTCTCACCGACTTACCGATGAGCTTGCTAAATGATGCCGAGAAAAAGGAGTTTTCTAAAATGACGGCGTTGGATCGGTGGGGCACTCCTAGAGAGTTAGCAGGGCCAGCTGTGTTTTTGGCGAGTGAGGCGGGTAGTTATACGACAGGCGCGACGATTTTGGTGGATGGTGGGGCGTATGCGCGGGCTTTGTGATTTTTGTGGAAGGGTGGGCGGGTGAGAAGGGTAAAGAGGCTCACCACAACCGAAGCGTAGCGTAGATGGAAGGAGTCAAAGGGCACAGAGATCACAGAGGAGGGATGAGGGTTTAGGTTTAGGTTTAGGTTTAAAGAAAACGGATTGCCAATCCATTCCACGAGTTGCGTAATCCCAAGTCGGGATGCTTTGGAGTGCTGCGGCTCGACGCAGCTTTGCTGGATTGTGTATGCGCGGAGAGAAGGGGAGTAAGATTTTTCACCACAGAGGCACAGAGATCACAGAGGTAGGAGGAGGTTGAAGTTTAGGTGACGAAAAGAGGATTCATTCCACTTTGAGTTGGAAGCTCTGTGAGTGGCTGTTGAACTCGGGGGCATACATGCATTGGATGTTTGCCATGCCGCTTTGGTAGCTGCCTTTGTGGAAAATACGCAGACTGTATTCGAAGACGTAGCTGCCTTTGGGCAGGTAGTCGATGAAGAAGTGGCTGGCGGTGTCTCGAGTGCTCTGATAGTAGCCGAGTCCGTCTTGATATTTGTAACGGGATAGCACGTTGATGGGTTCGGTGCCGCTGCCGCGTTGGTCTTTGAGGTGCAGGTATTCCATGTCGCGGTCGCTGCGCAGTTCGAGGCGGACGACTAACTCATCGCCGACTTGCAGTGTCGTGTCGGCTCTGACGGGTTTTAACACGGGGCCTTTGTCGCTGTTTTCTTTACGCCATAGGGTCTTTTTGAGGGTGAGCGGAGTGCCCTCATGGGGGGTGATTTTTTCGATGCTTTCGAGATACTGCCAGTGCAAACTGCCCCAGGCGACGCCGTCGTCTTTTTTGCTGATTTTGACTTTGCCTTGCTGTGCTAGGATTTCACCTTTACCAAAACGTTGTTCGTAGAAGCCAGTGCCAGCTTCGACTTTTTGTGGGGTGATGGTTTTTCCTGCGAGAGAGACTTCGACCAATTCATCGGAGGCTAGCAGGTCCGTGCCGCGCAGCAGCAGGGCGTAGATGGCGTCGGCGGTGGCTTTGGTGGTTTTCCAGTCTTGGGTTTGTTTTTGTTTTAACAACCAGACTTTCAGATCCTCAACAGCGGCCTTGTCCTTGGCGACTTCGTCGAAGGCTTCGATCATCATCGCTTGGGTCTCGATCGGGGCGCGATACCACCAGTAGTTGAGCTCGGTGTCGCGCCAGAACATGCCGAGTTTTTCGTCATGGATCGCGCGTTCTTTCAATGAGATCATGATGTCTTTTGAAGTTTGCGGGAAGACGTCAAAACGTTGCAGGGCGATGGCGAGGTGAGCCTGGTTTTGACGGTTGCTGAGTTTGGGCCAGTATTTTTTTGCCTGACCGTGGAAGTAAGTCAGAGCCTTTTGATGTTGAGCGGCGATCTTTTGATCGTTGAGGAAAAAGCTGCGCCCATAGAGATAATAACAGATGGTAGGGCTGAGATGATTTTCATCCGGATGACCGTCGGCTAGTATTTGTCGGTAACTTTTATCGATCCAGCTATCGAGCGCTTTGAGCGATTTGATCGCGGGGGTGACGTCGATGTCTTTCACTCCGAGGTGACGCAGGCGACCGAAGCCGGTGCTGATGTAGAGGGAGATGAACTCATTGCCACGTCCGCCGGGGAACCATGGCCACAGGCCGTTGTTCTCTTGTTGCTGGGCGAGTTGCTGCAAGGCTCGTTTCAGCTCGGTGCGAGTGCGATTTTTATCGAACAGGATGCCGACGTTTTTGCGTGCTTCGCTTTCATTGCTGGACTGGCGCAACCATGGGGTTTCTTCGAGCATGACTTGTTTGAGATCTTGGTTTTTCTCCAAGGGAGAATCCAGGGCATCCGTTCCCTGCCACTGTTTGAAAACTTTCTCAATTTTGGGATCAGAAGTGACCAGGTGTTGAGCGAGGGCATTGGCGTAGTAGCGGTTGAAGATTTGCTCGGAGCACTGATGGGGGTATTCCATCAGGTAAGGCAGTGCCATGATCGCATACCATGAAGGATTGGATACCATTTGCACGGTTAGGCTCTGGTGTTGCAGCGTGTCGGAGTCAGCGGACTTGAGCAGTTTTTCAAACTCGAAAGTTTTTTCGCCTTTGCCGCGAATCGGTAGAGGTAGGGATTCGGTCACTAGGATGCGTCGTGGTAAGACGGGCAGGTAACCTTCTTCACCGTCGGAGAGTTTGCCAGTGGAGGCGACGGCTTTGTAGATGAGGAAACCTTGACCGTCTGGCACCTGTAGTTTCCATGAGTAACTGCGGGATTGTTTGGCGGGGATTTCGAAATCCAGTTGGGGGTTCTGATTGCCGAGTGCTTGGTCAGCTGGATCTAGGGTGCGTGCATCGGAAAGGCTGAGGCGGACTTTGCCCTTCATGATCTGGTCGGACTGGTTGCTGAGTTTGACACTGAATTCCAGCGTATCGCCTTCGCGCAGGAAGCGCGGTGGGTTGGGTTGTAGCATCAGGTCTTTGGCGGTGATCACCGAGTCGCTGAGAAAACCACTGCGCAGCTCTTGGTCGTGGGCAAACGCGAAGAACTTCCATGAGGTGAGCGCTTCCGGCATGGTGAAGTCGAGTTTGACCGAGCCGTCCTCTAAGGAGGTGAGGTGGGGTAAGAAAAAGGCGGTTTCGGAGAGGTTGGTGCGCGCGGAGACTTGGTCGAGATTGATGGAAGCAGCTGGAGCGACGTCGGCAGCAAACCCTCCGCCACCACCACCATCATCAGCAAAAGGATCTGCGGCACTTTCTTCCGCCATAGGGGCAGCAGCTAATCCAGAGATGGCAACCGCGTCAGAATGGTCTCCGAAACCACCCATGCTTTTCATACTCATGCGGCGTTTTGTCAACAACTGTGGTGCTCGAGGCATACGAGTGATTTCATCTGGGAAATGTCGGTATCGAAGGGTGCCGTCCAGTAAAGCTAAGCTCCAGTTGCCGCGAATGTGATTCATGGCATTGAGTCGATTTTGAAACTGGACGTTGAGGTGATACTCATCCTGATAAAAAACATTCAGGCGCTGCATCCAGCGATGAGGTAAATAAGCGTCGAGAGACTCATCATAGAGAGTGGCGACCATTTCTCTCAATTCGCCAGCCTTTCTCTGCGCATCCGATCCGCTGATGATGACGGACCATTTTTCCTGTGATCCAGGTTCAAGTTTGGATCGATGGCGTTGCCATTTGATAGTGAGGTTTTTGTTTGACCAAGGCACGGTGATCTTGCGGCGCTGGGTGTAAGCGCGGTTGTCTTTTATCATGGTGACAAACAAATTGAGACCGCCGCGATGTTCTTCGCCGATCTTTTGCTGAATCAGGCTCTGACTTTCTCCAGCAGTGGTCCAGTAGCGTTGGATCGCTTTGCCTCGGTGAAAGATTTCGACTAATGCTTGTGCTTGATCGTAACCGCTTCCCCATAGCCCAGTGAAGGTGTCGCCGGGTTGTAAACTCCATTTTGGTGAGGCGACTTGGAAGGGAATTTTGATCGCGAGCTTTTTCGCTTGAGTATCAAAAACTCTGATGGGGTATTGGGCTTGTATTTTTTTACCGAAGGCATCGGTGCTTTCGAGAATGGCACGGTAGATGCCTTCTTTCAGCTTAAGGCTGATCGTGCCTTTGCCTTTTTTGTCGGTTGCAAAAGGGACTTGCGCGAACAACTTGCCATTTTCCCATGAGTTAGGATTGGCGGGGTCGGGCTGAGGTGGAGTGGCTTGTCGCCAGTGGTAGGTATTCGAAGCGAGTCGCGTGCGCTGGACTTTGTCGGGTTGCTCCAGTGAGTAGATCTTGATCAGACCTTTGGCAGCACGTGGTGCCTCATCGAGGGAACTGGTATTCACTGAGATTTCAACGGCTTTACCCGTTTCCTGCCATTGTTCGGCGAAGAGTGAGGCTTTCAAAGTGGTGAAACCAAGTTTGACACTGCGTTGATCGGAGCGGGTTTCGCCTGCCTTATCCGTGACATCGGCATAAACCGTGAATCGAAACGTGGCTTCGTCTTCTTCGCTCACTCCAGGTGCGGGCTTGGCGGTGAAAGGGATGTCAAAGCTGCCGTTTTGTTTGCTGGTGGTGGTGCCATGTGCGATTTCCTGGCTTCCACCTTGCGGCTGACGCCACCAGAAACACCATCCCCACCAACTAGGGTAGTGGACTTGTCGCATGATCCGATAGCGTACCTTTGCACCGTCGATAGCGGCGCCGGTGTAGGCAGTTGCTTTGCCGCTGACGACGACCTTTTCTCCGAGTTTGGCGGGCTTAGCTGGACTGGCGAGATCGACTTTAAATTTGGGGCGTTTGTATTCTTCTACGGTGATTGAGGTGGAGCCCCCGGGAGAGGTGCTAAGGATGTTCATGCGGCCCATCAGTCGGTCACGGGGGGCGGTGAAGCTGCCTGAAAAAGACCCGAAGGCATTGCTAGTATGAGTTTGTTTGGTTATTTCTTTGCCATTTACATCTTGAAAAATCACCGTGATTTCGCGCCGTTTGATCGTGTGGTAGTCGTTTTTCTTTTGGTCAAAATACACACTGAGCCCTTTATATCGAATCGTTTGGCCAGGGCGATAAAGGGCGCGGTCGGTGAAGAAGTAGGTTTGTTCATGCGGACGGTCCTTGGTGGGGGAGCCAGAAGCCATTTGTCGCATGGTGGAGACGGCTTGCCCTTGGTGTTCGGCGAGCAGTAGATAGCTGGTGTTTTTTTTGCCTTTGAAGTGGAAAAGTCCGTTGGCATCGGTTTTCACTGATCCTGTCCAGAACGGTTTTTTACGTCCTTTTTCAGTCCATGCGGTGATCTTAGCTCCTTTTACGGGTTCTCCACTCAGCGCATCGAGCACAAAACCTGCTATTTGATCAGACGAGTAGGACGTTCTCATGATGAGCGCTAGGCGGCTTACCCAGAATCCACTGATGCGGACTTGGTTTTGTTTTTTATCTCGAAAGTCTTTTTTATGACTGGAAAGAAGGAAGTAGAAACCTGCATCTAAATCATCGGGCACGGTGATGGCTTCTCTGCGCTTTTTGTAGTCAGCAGTGATCGGTAAGTCCACACTCCACTCACGCTGTGCTTTTTTTGTCAGTAACTGATCTATTTGTTTGCGATCATTGAGAGTATCTGGATTCCAGAAGTTTTTTCCCCTCAGCTCGTCCCAAGAATAACGGTAAATCCGGAAATGCACTTTTTTCAGGTTGCGGTAGTTGACCGAGACTTCTGGACCGGCCTGGTTCCATACTCGCTCCGCTGAGATTTCTAGAGAGGGGTGTTCGATTTGGCTAACGATATTCGCACAGCGGTTGCTACCAAGAGAGCCGGGAAAAGCAGCGGCACCTGCGAGGGCGACTTTTCTGGCTTCCATCAGTTGGTTTTCGCTTCGCAGCAGGGTGGCCAGATCGGCTTGGGCTCTCGTGGATATTTGGTGTTTTTGGTTTTTGGCGATGAAGCGCTTCAAGGCGGCTTGGTAGCGGTCATTTTTGTTTTCGCCGAAAGCTTTGGAGAAGGCGAATTCCAGACGTCCTAGATTGGCGTCGATGGTGGCATCGGGCTTGGTGTCATTTTGATGGAAGCTGAGAACTCGTTGGTAGAGGTTCAGGGCTTTGAGGGTGAGGGAATCTTCATCGCTGTTGGGAAGTTTCCAAGCAAGGAACTGTTCTTGTGAATCGAAGGCGGCTGAGTCGCTCGAAAGCACAAAGGCATCTTGTGCTTGCGAGCCCGCTTGCTCACCGGAGCTGTAGAAGCGAAGCGCTTCGAAGGCGATGAAGTCGTAGAGGGTGGGGCGGTAGGAGTCAGGCAGGTTGCCTTTTTCCAACAAGTCTGCCCAGTCAGCGATGGGGATTTTTTGCAATGCAGAGGCAGCTTTCAGCGCGGTGGTGAAGTGTTGGTCGATTTCAGCGAGGATGCGTGGTAGATCCCAAGTCTGGATGTCATTGCCCGGAGACGCCCCCGTTCGGGTTCGTTGCAAGAAGCGCCAGCGGTTCTGCTGGAAATAACTCCAATACCACTGGGCGAGAACCGTTTCTAAAATAGGGTGAGCTTCTTTTGGCCATTGTTTGATCACTTTTTCCAGTCGTTGGATTTGCTCTTCAGCTCGGTTTCCTTGGATCTGTCCTTCGAAGGTGATTTTTTTGACCAGTGCTTTGACGGCTTCGGGGAATTGTTGTTGGTCGCGGGCGGAGGTGATGATTTTGTCCAAGGCTTCAATGGCGGTTTTTGGACGCTGTTTGTTTTGTGCTTCCTTCACTTGTTGCCAGAGCTCGTTGCGAGGGGTGGGGGCTGACTGGAGCGTGAGAGGCGCGCTGGAGAGAAAAAAGAACAAGACGAGGAGGGGGAAGATGGGTTTCATGGTGAGGTGGTGGTGCGAAGATGATGGGGCTTGTTAATGAATAGACCCATGACGGGAGTTTTTCTTAGAAAATAAGTGAACTAAATTGTATGAGTCAGGTTAATCAGAGCGCAGGGACTTGGCGAGTTTTTTTGATGGTATCACGAGATTACGGGACAAAGGAGCGATGCGTAGGATTTGAACAGGAGGGAAGGGAGGTAACAGAGAGGGAATGAAGAGGGGGAATTGGGTTTTTAGTTATTTTCTTTGAAAAGAATATTCTCTGTGCCCTCTATGACCTTCTGTTCAAAAAGGTCTTTTGTGTTGGGTTGCACGGAGTTGCTCGATGAGGGGATTTGAACAGGAGGGAAGGGAGGTAACAGAGAAGGGAATTGTAGAGGTCATCGCAAATGATGTAGCACGGGTGTCCTCACCCGTGGAGTTGCGTAAGAGATGGAGCGGGTTAGGAAGCCCGCACTACGGTGAGGGAGGGCTGGATCACAAATTTTGTAGCACGGGTGTCCTCAGCCGTGGAGTTGCGTAAGAGATGGAGCGGGTTAGGAAGCCCGCACTACGCTTACGAGCTTGGTTTGATGGGGGAGCGTTAAAACGAAGTTCGGCGGTAGGCGCGGTATTCGGGTGACCACATGTTGCGTTCGATGGACTCTTCCAATACCGATTCATCGACACGTGTTGCCACGCCTTCTAACATGGCTTGTTTGCCGACTTCGAAAGCAATGTGCCGACTTACTTCGCGGATGATGTCGAGTTCTGGTAGTAAGTGTTCGCTTTCGCCTTTGACCAAGGGGGAGCATTCTGCTAGGGCTTGACTGGCGATGATGAACATTTCTTCGCTCACTCGTCTAGCGCCGCTGGCGATGATGCCTAGGCCGATGCCTGGGAAGATGTAACTGTTGTTGCACTGGGCGATGGGGTAGGTTTTGCCTTCATGGATTACGGGATCAAAAGGGCTGCCGGTGGCGACAATGGCTTGACCGTCGGTCCAGCGGATCACGTCTTCAGGTAGGGCCTCAACTTGTGAGGTAGGGTTGGAAAGAGGTAAGATGATAGGTTGCGGGCAATGCGCGTGCATGGTTTTGACGATCTCTTCGGATATCAGCCCCGATTGCCCAGAGACACCGATGAGGATGGTGGGTTGCACTTGTTTGATCACTTCCAAAAGGCGCACGGCTCCGTCGTGGTGTTGCCAGTTTGCCACGGCAGCATCTTTTTTGGTGAAGCGCTTTTGGAAATCCATCAAAAAATCCATGCCTTCGGTTAATAAGCCTTCTTTGCCGATGAGGGATATTTGTGCGAGAGCGTCTTGTTCTGATAAACCTTCTTTGATCATGTGGGCTACGATCTGACTAGCGATGCCACATCCTGCCGAGCCTGCACCGACGAATACTACGCGATGATCTTTTAAGGAAGTTTTTTGTGCATGGCAGGCGGCTAACAGGGTGCCCACGGTGACGGCTGCGGTGCCTTGGATGTCGTCGTTGAAACAACAGACTTGATTTTGATATTTTTTTAACAAAGGGGTGGCGTTTTGTTGGGCGAAATCTTCAAATTGGATCAAAACATGAGGCCAGCGCCGTTTGACTGCGGAGATGAATTGATCGACAAAATCAAAATAGTCATCGCCGGTGATACGCGGATTCCGCCAGCCCATGTACATCGGGTCGTCGAGTAATTCTTGGTTGTTGGTGCCTACATCTAAAGTGACGGGTAAGGTGTAGGCAGGGCTGATGCCGCCACAAGCGGAATAGATCGCTAGCTTGCCGATGGGAATGCCCATGCCGCCGATACCTTGGTCTCCTAAGCCGAGGATGCGTCCGCTATCGGTCATCACGATGACTTTGACGTTCTGTTTAGTGGCGTTTTGCAGCATGTCATCCATGCGGTCGCGATCGGTGTAGCTAATGAAGAGGCCACGTTTG
Organism: Verrucomicrobiales bacterium; assembly: GCA_021648365.1. Classification (GTDB taxonomy): domain Bacteria; phylum Verrucomicrobiota; class Verrucomicrobiia; order Verrucomicrobiales; family DEV007; genus JAADHD01. Next base: position 28,739 of record JAKISY010000032.1, on the reverse strand, counting down.
CGACGATAGATTTGTGAGAAGAGCTGGCAAGCTTTGCCGACGGTGGGGGTGTAGATGATGGGCAACATTTCTTCTAAGTAGTCGGTGACTAGCCTTAGATAGAGCGTTTCGTTGGCATCTTGGATATTGCGCAGATAGATGTGTTTGTCGAGGTCGTTGTCGAACTGCGAGAACTGCTGGTAGGAGCGTTCGACTTGTTGCTCGATGGTTTCGATCTGGTAAGGCAGCAGTCCTTCGAGATTGAAGGCTCGGCGTTCTTGCAGGGTGAATGCGCTGCCTTTGTTGAGCAGTGGAGTTTCTAGCAGGACGGGGCCCGCGTAGCGGATGTAGAGTGGTCGTGTATGAGGCATGAGTCAGTATCTGATTAGGGATGGGGTTCTTGATTGTAGATCCCCGACATTTAGAAATTAATAGCTGTAGCTGATGGTTGTTGCCACTGATATAGTTAAGGGCAATAGCTTTGCTCTGTCTAGTTCAACGAAGGAAAAGCTTTCGTGAGGAGTGACCTGCAAAGTCTCATTAGCAAGAAAGTATTGAAATAATCACCTTTTTATTGAGGGATGAGATCAGCACGGTCGTTGTTTATTGTTGTTATCCATTTTTTGTGAAAAAATATATGAAAAACTTAAAAAATATTCTCATTGTAACAGCAGGTATAGCGGTGTTCGCATTAGTCTCCAGTTGTAATAAATCAGATTCAGGAAGCTCTGCTCAAGTTGAAGAGGAGCACTCTGGTCATGCTCAAATGGCTGCCAAGTATGTCTGCCCCATGCATGCAAAAATCACTAGTGACAAGCCAGGAAAATGTTCGGAATGCGGCATGGCATTAAAAGAGACGGGCGCGGCGGGCGATCATAGTAAGCATGATCATTAAGTTCTCGATAAGAGCTAGAAAAATCTTTAAAATAACTCAATACATCTAAAAATATGAAAAAAATACTTATCACTCTGTTATTGGTATCTATCGGTTCCGTTTCTTGTTTGAAAGCGGATGAAAAGGAGCATGATCACAAAGAACATGCTAAAAAGGAACATGACCATAAAGATCATGGTCATGGCAAAAGTGGACATGAAGCTCATGCAGGGCACATGCTGGAAGCCTATATCACCATCGCGACGGCTTTGAGCAAAGATGATTTGGCAGCCGCCAAAAAAGCAGCTGCGAAGATTCCTGAACATGACGAGGACAGCTCGCTGGCAAAATCAGCTGAGGCTTTGTCTACTGCAAAAGATATCGAAGCTGCTCGTAAGGAGTTTCAGACGCTGAGCAAAAATGCGATTAAGATAAGTAAGGGCCGCGAAGGCTTTATAGTGATGCATTGCCCGATGGTGAAAGGCGGCGGTGGCGACTGGTTGCAGACTAACAAAACAGTGGCTAACCCCTACATGGGATCGAAGATGCTCAATTGCGGTGGACCTAAGAAATAAAACGATTGGGTAATACACCCGATTTGAAAAAACGGTCTAGGTGAATCCTAGACCGTTTTTTTTGTGTGGACGGCAAATGGAGGGGCACTCTCATGTGTGTTTGAGCGAATGTTGGCGTGGTGAAAGAAAGGGTTTGTTAGAATCAAAGGGCAATCGATTGCTGATCTCGACCAAGTCAAAAAAAACAGATGATATCTTTGTGGGAGACATCGTCTTGCACTCGACCATGCAAACGGAGTTTGAAGGGTCGCCTTCAGCTGAAGTGTTTTTCAAAAAACGCGGCTACCGTTCGCCTCGACCTGAGTATGAAGGGGTGTTGAACTTGTCTTGTGTGGACGCTGATTCGGGCGAGCCACTGCCTTGTCGTTTTACGATTGTGGATCAATCGACAGGAGCTTTGGTATTGTTGGGTGCTGAGTCGAATGATCAGCAGGCAGTTCGCGCTGGGGTGATCTATAGCCTGCAAGGGAAGGCTAGGACGAAGCTGTCGAGAGGCCACCTCAATCATGGGCGTGATTTGCACGGTAATTTGATTCCTCTAGGAGCTGAGACTTTCGATGATAAAAAGGGAGTATTTCTGGACGGGCGTAAACTTGAGGCCAACGCTATGGAATTGATCAATTCGGGAGCGCACCTCAGTGATCCGATGCAGATCATACACGATTGGTTTGCTTTAGTTCGCAGTGGGCATCGTCTCGCAGGTATTGGTAGTAGCGATAGCCATACGGTGAATTTTGCGATACCAGGACAAGCGAGGACTTATGTTGAATGTGCCGATGATGCGCCGGGGGAGATTGATGAAAAAGCCGCAGTGCGTTCTTTTGTGATGGGGATCAGCCCGCTGTTGTGGGTGAAGTGAGGAGGATGAAGGAATACTAAAGAAGTTAACCTCGGATGCCTCCTGTTCAAAAAAGTCTTTTGCGGCTGAATCCATGAAGGTGCTCGATGGGGGAGTTTGAACAGGAGGTAAGGGAGGAAACAGAGGGGGGATGAAGAGTCATTGAGTGGAGGGAATTGGGTTTTCAGTTATTTTCTTTGAAAAGAATATTCTCTGTTTCCTCTATTGCCTCCTGTTCAAAAAAGTCTTCTGTAGTCGGGCTGCCTGAAGGTGCTCGATGGGGGAGTTTGAACAGGAGGTAAGGGAGGAAACAGAGGGAGGATGAAGAGGCATTGAGTGGAGGGAATTGCGATTCTGATATACTAGAGACGACTTTTGCTATGACTAAAGGGTGCTATTTGATTAAATGATTCCCCAGTTGTGTTTATTTAATCCAAGCGGTTCCTTGACTCGCCAGCTAAGAAAGCTTTGATGTTTTCTGTTACTCCATCGATCAGCCGTTGGCGAGATTCGAGGGAAGCCCAGGCGGTGTGAGGGGTGATGATCAGATTGGGAATGTCTGCGGCGAGCAGGGCATGATCAACTGGTGGGGGTTCGACAGAAATTACGTCGAGTGCAGCTGCTGCGATTTCTTTATTTCGCAAAGCCTCTGCCAATGCGGGTTCGTCGATCAGGTCGCCACGTCCAGTGTTGATCAGGAAGGCAGATTTTTTCATCTGACTGAGTGTCTCAGCATTGATGAGGTGATGGGTTTCTGGTGTGAGCGGGCAGTGCAGGGAGATGGCGTCGCAGGTGGTGAAAAACTCGTCGTGGTCAAGGCGTGGACGACTGTTCGCATCGGATGGGCGCTGCTTTTGTCCGTCACGTTTGAGGCTGATCACTTCCATTCCCAGAGCTTCGGCGATGGTGGCCACCAGTGAACCTATGGTTCCCATGCCAGCGATACCTAGGGTTTTTCCACTGAGTTCGGTGATGGGGTGATTCAGGCGAGTGAAGTAGGGAGACTCGGGCCATTCGCTTGCTTCGGTTGCATAGTTGTGTATGCGGGTGGCGAGATTGAGCAGCAGAGTGATGGTGTGCTGGGCAACGGCTGGGGTGGAATAACCACTGACGTTGCAAACGGCGATGTTTCGTTGTTTGGCAGCTTTGATATCGACATTGTTGTAACCTGTGGCAACAACCTGGATGAGTTTAAGATTGGGGGAAGTCTTGATGATCTCTTTGTCGATCACGATTTTATTGGTCAGGATGATCTGTGCATCTGCGATTTTTTCGATGATATCATTCGGTGCAACGAGGTCGTGGCAGGTGAGCTGACCGATCTTTTCGAGTTGAGAAAAATCTAGGTCATCGACATCCGTGGTGCCGGCATCGAGGAAAACGATAGATGGTGAAGAAGGTTGCTTGGAACTCATGAGGTATTATTACTGCAAAAACTAATAATCGCTAGGGCATAATTTTTGTGAAAAGGAGTTTAGGGGAATGAGGGCAATGGCACTTAGTTAAGACCACTTATCGTATTTTTTAGTATTAGAAAACCCTGCCATGTGAGACACTCTCGCGTGAACAATAAGAACCCATTTTTGACAGGATTTCCTACTACTCTTTTTGGCAGTGCTAAGCATACATTGCAAGAGAAAATTATGGAAAAACACGGCGAAGGCTCTTGCTGGTAGCGAGCGTCGCAAGTTTATGGCAGGGGTGGTTAGGTGTATTGGCGAGGGATGTCAACGGTATGCTGAAAAGTTTCTTGGCTGGAGTCGCAAAACAATTGCCAAAGGAGAGCAAGAACTCTCTAACGGCGTCGACTTGGATAGTAAGCTGAGTAATCACGGCAGGAAATTCATAGAATTTCACCTTCCCCTATTGCTTAAGGATATAACTGAAATTGTTGCTCCTCATTCGCAAACTGATCCAACCTTCCGAAGTAGTGAGATTTATACCCCTCTTACCGCAGCGGAAGTTCGTAGGCGCTTGGTTAAAAAAAATGGATACAAAAAATCCGTGTTACCTTGTGAACGAACGATTCGCAACAAGTTGCATCTGCTAGGCTTCATTCCCATGAAGGTTGCCAAATGCAAGCCTCTCAAGAAGATAGAGCAGACTGCTTAGAATCTATTTTTCTAGAATTGAAAAAACGTTGCCCTCAAATAAAAACACTGGTGATTAACGCCGACAACGGCCCGGAAAGCAGTGGCCGTCGTAAGCAATGGTTAAATCGATTGGTCGAATTTTCCGACAAGCATGGAATTACCATTCAGCTAGCTTATTACCCGCCTTATCATAGCAAATATAATCCTATCGAGCGGTGTTGGGGTGTGCTTGGAAATCATTGGAGAGGGCAATTGCTAGAACGTGTTGCTAAAACTTTAGGCTTGACTCGCTCGATGACATATGGGGGAATCAAGCGGCGGTGAAACTCGTAAGGAAAATTTACTAAAATGGAGTAACCCTGACGAAAGAAGCTATGCTTGAAGTTGAAGCAAGACTTTCAAGGAAGCCCAGGCTTGAGCCCTGGTTTATAACTATTGAACCTCAGCCTGATTTGGGGTGGCTATTTTTTGCCGCAGCCCTTATCTCATGATGGCCTTGTATCATGAGAGACTTCGTGCGATTCAAGCGGTCGCAAATATTCCAAATTAGCTTGACAATCAAGGAGGTTCGATGAATTGGGACGCAATGAGTTGCAATGAGTTGTCTGCTAATTTCAAAAATAATAAATATGGAATCCGAAAATAAAGAAGAAAGCCTACGTAAAAATTTAGGCAATTTTAGTAGTATTATATGTTTGAAAGCATTGATAGTAGGGCTTGAAGATGTTTTAGGCGAAAAAGGGGCGCGTGCAAATTTGGTTCTGGCTGGTCGTCACCGCGGGCGCGACATCGTTAAAAGCTTGGGATACAGTAAAACTGATAGCCCATTGGAAGAGTGGACGTCCGCTGTCAAGGCAGCAATAGGTGAAACAGGCACGCGCTTATGTGAAATAGATAAAGTTGAACCCGATGGGGAAACTATACGAATTTATTTGAGTGAAACCGTGTGCTCATCGGGCGAAGAAGTGGGATCATCTCGACAGCTTACTTTCACCTTAGGGGCAATCTGGGGAGCTGTAGAAGAAGCGCTAGATAAAAAATTCATCGGAAAACAAACAGGTTCAATCTTGCGAGGACAAGACTACGACATCGTTGAGCTACAAGAACGCTAAATTTGAGATTGGCGTGCTTTCCTTATTCGTATGATCGATTCCACCACACATTCTGAGCAAATTCCCGCTGGGAGTAATGAGGTCGCAAGCAAAGCGGCAGCAGATTTTGGTATCGACTTCGAAGCTGGGAATTATTACCGTGAAGCCAGTGAGCGCTTAGATCGCACTAGCGATCTGATTAAGCAGCATGAAAAGATCGCGGTGGACAACCAACGCGGATTTTCTGAAAATATCACCGCATTGTTAGAGAAGTTTTTAACTCTCGGCAAGCTAGATGGGCTTACCATCGCTTCGGAGGATGGCCTGATCATAGCGGAAACTCATAATCTTGAAAATGCTGAAGTCATGGTCGCCATCGGTTCAATCTTTGAATATGCAGCTCAACGCGCACAAGATTCAAACATCGTAAACACGGTTGATGAAATGACCATTTGCGGCATAGATGGAGAGTTGGCGGTAGTGCGTTACTTCCCTAATCTCAAACGCCGTTTTTTCCTCATGGCATACGCCAAAAAACATTGCACTTATCGCCGCATCACCAATTTAGCACTAAAACAATGCGGACTTCACTGCTAAAAGAAAAATTTGAAACCAGTTAATCAATCTAAACAATAAAACAAAACTAATATGAGTACCATATCTAAATCTGACGCATTAAACACCATTCTGAACACTCTTTCTGCCTCCAGTGGCGATATTGAAGCATCAGCGGTTATCTCATCCGACGGTCTGATGATCGCGTCCAACTTCCCTGCCGACCTTGATGAAGATCGAGTCGCCGCGATGGCAGCAGCTCTTCTGTCTATGGGTGAACGCGCTGCTTCAGAACTCAGCCGTGGAGATCTCGACCAAATATTCATCAAAGCGAGTATTGGTAATTTGATCTTGGTTACCGCAGGAGATGAAGGGATTTTAACCACACTCACTACAGCAAACGCCAAATTAGGCTTGGTGTTTTTAGACATGAGACGTGCTGCGGAAGAGGTCGCTCGCATCATGTAATGCGGGTGATTTCACTCAGTTCTTACTTTTAAAAATGTCCATCTCAGTCAATACTAAAGAGTCTTGGTTGCCTGTGCTAGAGCAGGCAAGAGATATTACGGGTTTTTCGGAAAAGGACGAACGGCTCATTCGCAAAACAACGGAATACTTGTTGCCCTATGCAGGAGAAATTGCGGATGAGTTTTACTCGGTCATTCTCGATTTTGAAGCGAGTGCCAGCATTTTAAAGGAAGTGGACCCTGAAGAAAAGTTCGGCGAAAAGCGCTTAAAACCTTGGATAGAATCTTTACTTAGAGGGAACTTCGATGATTCATTTTGGACTTGGCATTGGGTCATCGGCCTGATACTACTTCAGCACCGTATAAATCGATGTGATCTTATTTTACTGATTGGAATTTTACAGAAAATGTTGATTGCTAAGATCTTTGCTACTTTCTCAGAAAAATCAGCACTTCCAATCACTTTAGCTTTTCTCAACCTCACCAATTGTTTGTCAAGGCTCGCTTTAAAATCCTACCAAGCAAAATTCAATAAAACCCTCGACTCTGCAGGGATGAAAAGAATAGTGTTCGATAGGATGATTTCCCTGGAAGTGAAAAAAGAGTTAAAACATCTTAACACACTCACTGTATAGAAAAAAAATCTACATCACAATCACAGCTACCATGTCAAATTATCAAAACTTCACAGAGATGAAACAATTTGTCGGCTTCAATTCTGAGGATATTGAGAACCTCAAAGCCATGGCTCCCATTTTTGAAGGGCGAGGAGCTGCTATCACTGATATCTTTTATGCGACTCTCTCGCTTTATCCTGCGACAGCTGCCTTGTTCGAAGGTTGGGTCGATCACAAAGCTACTCACCGCCGCTGGATGATGGAAGTGTTCAATGGTGTAGAAGGTGGCTACGACGAAGCTTATTACCGGAAGTTGTAACCAAAATCTTATTGTTTTTTAATCTCCGATCCTTATAATCAGGGGGATGGAGTCTGTCTGTGCGTTTTCAAATGTGTGGCTATACTACCTGCTCAAGAAGCTCGATGATCTTTTGTTGTTGTTCATTCGGTAAGGTTGAAAGTTCGTATTCCATTTTGTTTACTCTCATTGTGTTACTTCTGATACTCTTGAGACTCTCAATGAGATTATTGAAGGTGTCACAACGATTAGCTCCCTGACCATCCTTCTCGTAGATCGACGCAAAGGCTTTGTGCATGTGGCATTGCACGTAATAGGCGTTCACACTAACATGCAGATAAATATGTGAGCTTCTATCCTCTTGTCCGTTTTATGGTAAGCGTCACGTGTAGCACCCGTTGAGTCGTGGTCACTATCAGTCATAGTTGGCAAACTATGACTGATAGTGACTTAAAAGAAAAAGCCCAGCTGCTTAAAACTGATAGACTGGGGAGGGTTCGCACACCGCGTGATCAGCGAGATGCGATTTTAGACGCATTTGAAACCAGTGCTCTGAGTGGAATAGAATTCGCTCAAGTTCATGGCATCAAATACCAAACCTTTGCCACCTGGCGACAAAAGCGACGGCGGCACGGGGATGGTAAAATAAAACAAGCGGCTAAACCTGAAGGCTTAAAGCTGACGTTGGCAGAGGTTAAGATCCAAAGTCCGCTACCGCCTGCACAAGAAGAACGCAGCAAAGGTATGCGCGTTGTTGGACGGTCGAGTGATTCGAACAAGGAAACCTAGCGTGCCTGATGCAGAGCTAGCTTTGGTTTATAATAATCTCGGCATCGATTGGAAGCTCATGTGCCCAGCCAAAAAAACAGAAATGAAATGAAACCGATTTTGTAGTGCCTTTTGAACGAGGAAATTGCGAATGATGGTGAAGCCATGTTGTTCATAGCGGGTTTGGTGTTCGTCGTAGGGGGGGGCATAACATCAATATAATCCTCGGCGTATTTGCTATTTGCAAGTGAGTTGTACTGGTTTTATATTCAAACCAGTGAAAGGTAAAACAACAACTGGACTTAGTTTGCCTCATCGCTGTTCGCTGGTTGCGGAAACGGTGGAGAGCTTGCGCGAAGGCATCATGGCGGGGCAATGGCAGGATAGCTTGCCTGGAGAGAGGGTATTGAGTGAGCAACTGCAGGTCGGGCGAACGACGCTGCGCACTGCGCTTAAGGAATTGGAGCGCGAAGGTTGGCTGGAGGTTTCTCAAGGCAAAAGTAGGCGGATCAAAAAGAAAGTCAACGGCTTGGACGCTCGGGAGAAAGAAAAGGTGGTGAGTTTGATTTCTTCCTCACCGCTGTCGGGACTGAATCCCTCGACGCTGCTACTTTTGGATGTCTTGAGGAGAACCCTGTCGAGGGCAGGGTTCTCGATGCGGGTCCATTTTGACAAAGCTTGTTATTCATCCAAACCATCTCGTGCTTTGGGAAAACTGGTGAAAAATAATCCCAGTAGCGTTTGGATGTTGCTATATTCCAAGGAGCAAACAGAACGCTGGTTTGTGCGCAACAAAATGCCATGTTTAGTGATGGGCTCATCCAGACCGGGCATTTCGCTACCGTCTATTGATGCGGATCACCGCGCGGTGTGTCATCATGCAGGAGCAGTTTTGGTGCGCAAGGGGCATCAGCGCATCGCTCTGGTTTTACCAAAAGATGTTTTTGGCGGTGATGCTGACAGTGAGACGGGTTTGAAAGCCTTGGTGGCGACCGTAGATGGGGTGCGTATGCAGGTTTTACGTCATGACGGCAGTGCTGACCATTTATGCAAGCTGGTGGATAGGGCTCTGAATAAAAAAAATGCGCCTACAGCTTTTGTGGTGGCACGGGCGATGCATAGTTTGACGCTGGTGGTGCACCTTTTGCATAAAGGGAAGCGCATCCCGCAGGACGTTGCGGTCATTTCGCGTGATGACGATATTTTTCTAGATGCCATCAGACCTGAAATCACGCGTTACAGCAACGATGCCGCTGCGTATGCACGTCGTGTTTCAGCTGCTGCAAGGCAACTGGCGGAAACTGGGATTTTGCCAGCCAATGCAATTCGCCTGATGCCAGAGTTTGTGGCGGGGGAAACGGTGTGAGGAGAGCTCAAGAAGGCAAGGTGGAACTTGCCCCTCCAGAGGACGGTGAATGGAGGGGCACGCTTCCGCGTGCCTTCGCTTGCAGGATGATGTATCGAAGGAAGAGGCTCGGACGATGTTGGCTCGGAAGAGCAGGGTGTTGACGTAAGAAGGCAAGGTGTGAATGGAAGGGGTGAGGCTTAGTATTTACGCCAGAGTGATGGCATGAATAGGACTAGCACGGCGAAAATTTCCAATCGTCCTAGGGTCATCAGGAGGCTTAACATGAAAAGTGAGGCGGGATGAAGGGCGGAGAAATTATCTGTGGGGCCGAGGTCGCCTAGACCTGGGCCGATGTTGAACATGGTGGCGGCTCCTGCACCGAGACTGGTTTGCAGATCCATATCGGGCTCGATCAGCGAGATGCTGACGGTGCCGACGCCCCAGATAAAAACGGCGAGGATGAGGAAAAACATGGTTTGAGCACGGACGCCCTGTTCCATTTTTATGCCATTGATCTTGAGCGAGAACACTTGTTTGGGGCGGAAGGTTTTGACTAACTCTTGAGCGGATATCTTGAAGAATAAGATCACGCGGTTCACTTTGACCCCGCCTGCGGTAGAGCCAGCGCAGCCACCGATGAACATCAGGATCAGGATGAGCCATTTGGAAAATACCGGCCATTGGTCGTAATCTTCGGTACCAAAACCGGTGGTGGTGCTGATGGAGATAACGGTGAAAAAGGTCGCACGTAAGCCGTTGCCAAAAGTCTCAACCGTATCGGACAAGTAGAGGTTGAGGCTGATGAGTAGGGTGATAGCGATGAGGCCGATGGTGTAGTTGCGAGCTTCTTCTTCTCGCTTTAAGCGGTCGGTGTTTTTTTTGTAAATATAAATGTAGAGCATGAAGCTGAAGCCTGAGAGCAGCATGAAGAGAGCTAGCCAACTCTCAATCGCCAAGCTGTTGTAGTGCCCGACGCTGGCGTTTTTGGTGCTGAATCCGCCGGTGGAGATGGTGGTGAGGGCGTGGTTGAGAGCATCGAACCAATCCATGCCGAGTAGCCATAGTCCTAGGCCGCATGCGATTGTCAAAGAGATATAGACAAGGAAGAGATTTAAAGCCATATCGTGGATACGGACTCTTCCGCCCTCGTTGATATTCACACTGGATTCGTGTTGCATTAGCGAGCGATTGCCGACGCCGAGGAAGCCCAATACAGCGACAAACATCACCACGATGCCAAGACCTCCTAGCCATTGGGTTAGAGAGCGCCACAAAAGGATGCTGTTGGGGTAGAGGTCGAGATCGTTGATGGTGGTCGAGCCGGTGGTAGTGAAGCCGGACATGGATTCGAAGTAGGCTTGAGAAATCGACAGAGCGGGATCGCAGAAGATGTAAGGCAGGGCACCGAAGGCGGCAGCTAGAATCCAGGTCAAGCCAACAATGGCGATGGCTTCTCGGCGTAAGATTTCTTTTTTGGCTTTTTTGCCCTTAAAGCGTAATTTTGAAAAAAGTAAAAGGAGCGCAGCGGCGGAGGTGGTGATACCTGCAGCGATACCAAGAGCTTTGATCGCGGGACTCTCCATTCCCCACCAATCTTCGCCCAACGCATAAAAAAAGCACGCCAGCATGGCTGCGGCGACTAACAAGAGCAAGAAGCCTAATACTTTGGCGATGACGCGGAAATCCATAACAGAGCTAATCGATGAGAGGGATTATTTGATCAGTTTTAGAAATTTGCCGATCGTTTTACGCGGAACTAATGCGAAGAGTTGATTTTCTTTTTTGATATCATCATCGGCTGCGGGAGTAGTGGCGCGTGTGCTGTTGCCCAAGGCAACCAGCACGCAGCCTGTAGGCCATTTGACCTCGCTTACTTTTTTGCCATCAGCGATGGAATTTTCAGCTACCGTTACCAATATCAGATCTCCGACAATATATTCGTTCACGCGGTGATAGTTGCCAGAAGAGGTCATCTCGCGGCGTAAGTCATTGAGCGTCGCTTCGCGGGGACTGACGGCTGCCATGATGCCCATGTTTTCGCTGTTTTTAGTGATTGCCTCAGCGTAATCGGCGCGGTGGATGAGGGTGATGGTTTTTTTTGCTCCTAAAGTTCGTGCTTGTAGGCAGGTCATGACATTGTCTTGATCCATCTCGGTGGTAGCGACAAAATAATCAACCTCTTCGATGTTTTCTTCTTTGAGGTTGGCGATCACGGTGGCGTCGTAGTTAAGAATGGCGCTTTTGTCTGCTAGTAGATCCCTTATTTCTTCACAGCGTTTTTCGCTAGCTTCAAAAATACGAGGATATATTTTTGAGCCTTCGAGGTTTTTTGTTAGTGAAAAGCCGTAGTCACCACCTCCAAAAATGATAACTTTGGGAGGAGCTTCTTTGCCTCGGTTATGATTCAGACGAATGATGACATCGTGCAGGCGTTTAGGCTCGCCAAAGATGATGACTTCATCATTGCCCAACAAGGTTTCATCTGGAGCTACGACGATGGATTTGCCGTTGCGAATGATGCCGCCGATGCGAACACGGTCGGGGAAATCCAGTTCGCGCAGGGTTTTTCCGCGTGCTTCGCTTTTTGGGGAAACGCGGACTCTTTGCAACTCGACATTGCCAGCAGCCAGCTCTTCGACATTCACCGATTCTGGATTGCGGATCGATTTGGAAAGTTCTGCAGCGGCTAGACGCTCTGAGCTGAAGATGTAGTCGATATCGAAGTTTTCACGTAAATTAAAGGAAGTCTGAGTTCGTTCGAGATCGGGGTGCACACGGCAGAAGACCTTACCGGCTCCTAGTTTTTTTGCCATCGCTGAGGAGACTTGATTGACGTTGTTGTCTGAGGTCAGAGCGATGAAAAAATCGGCTTCTGCTATGTCAGCTTCGAATAGGCTGTCGACGTCAGTTCCGTCTCCCGCGATGACTCTGCCGTCGATTTGACTTCCTAGTTCTTTAGCCACTGCTTCATCGGATTCGATCACAGTGATGAAGTGCTTTTCTTCGGACAATCGCAGTGCTATGTGCTTGCCGATTTCTCCAGCACCAACGATGACAATGTTATGTTTTTTTTTATTAAACATGCTGGTTGAAAAGAGTAGCTGGATTGTCGGGAGGGGATCAATCCTGTAAACTTCCGAATGGGAAATCTGGGTAGTGGTATCGCTGCGTAGCTAGGTTTGAATTAAGATCGCAAAGGTGGACTGTTTCGGTGAGACTAGAGGAATCCTGTGCTTAGGTCAATACCGAGTCTGGGAAAATTGAAAATTCTGCCAACAGGGTTTTGGTCGCGCTCATCGGCAATCCTACCACATTGGTCCAAGAGCCTTGGGTCGCTTGGATGATCATTTCGCCGTGGTGTTGGGCGGCGTAGGCTCCTGCTTTATCTAAGGGCTGGATCAAAAGCTGGTAGTCTCTGAGTTCTTGTGCGCTCAAGGATTTGAAGGTGACCTCGGTTACTTCGACGTGAGTCTGGCAACGGGATTTGGAGTTTTGCATCAGACAAACCCCGGTCATCACTTGGTGGGTGCGACCGTTCAGGCGCTGAATCATGCTCAGTGCTTCATCCAGATCTTTAGGTTTGCCGAGGGCATGGCCATCGATGGTGACGAGGGTATCGGCTCCGAGTACCACAGCATCGGGAAAGCGCGCAGCGACTTCTTGCGCTTTGAGCTTGGCGTTGATTTGAGTCAGTTCACGTACATCCATGTGAGTGTCGTGAAGTTCTTCTGCTGGCGAAGGCTCGATGGTGAAGTGGTAGCCAGCTTCGGCGAGCAAATCTCGTCGCCGAGGTGATCCAGATCCGAGAATGAATGATGGAGTTTGGTGCATGGTGATGGGTGGCTACGGTTGCTCGTTTACAGGCGTGGTGGTGCGCACACCTGATGGGTCGCCTGGTGGCATTTGGGTGATGCGTTGCCATGGGATGCTTTGGATGGGAGTTTCTGCAGATCGGAAAATGGCAATTTCTTGACCTGCTGCATCGGTGAGTCGGGCGATGATGCCGGCGACTTTATCTGCTGCTAGGGTTTTTCCGCCATCGAGGATGATTTCTCTCAACTCCACTTCTTTGCTGGTAAGGGTGGTAGAGAAATTAAACGCGAGTTTTTCGACATTGACCTTGTCGTGCACGTAGGACACTGGGTTTTTGAATTTCAGTAGCTTCCTTTTTTTTATGCGGTTGCCTTGCGGCGAATCGTTCACCGTCCAGATAGGGTTGCCTGTTTCGGGATCGGGTTCTGGATAGGCGTGGATAGCGTGTGCGACGAGTAGATAGTATTCTAAAGTAGCTCCGGAAAGTTCGTCTTTGCCCTTATTTTCCAATTCGATTTCGAAGGCGATTTTTTTGGATAGTAGGCGCCGCGCACTACTTACTTTGTGTTTGTCGCTTGAGATATTTTTTTTGACGAATTTGGCTGCGACGCTGTAGTTCGATTTGATGGGGTTGGCCTGGAGCCAGTCTTTGATGAACATCTGATCATCGAGACTGAGATTGAGGATGGGCAGGTCAAATTTTTTGCCGTCATTGCGTTGGATGTGAGCGGTGCTCAAGTCGCGGCTCACCGATACCAAGGCGGCTTCGATGCTTTGAGCTTTTTTGTCGGTGAACAGGTGGTAGTCCTTCTCTTGTGCAGTGAGGCTGCTACAGATGGGAAGGGCTAACACCGCTGCCAGTGTGATTAGGTGTCGTAGAGACGTGTGTTTCATCGGAAATCAAAATAGAGGAGACTTCTCCCAGTTTCTTTGACATTCAAGTGGGGAAAACGTTGAAAATAGGGGAAAATGCTAAGTTCTGCAATGCAGACTTGATGTGCAGGAGTGAAAATAAATGTAAGATTTAAGTAAGATTAGGTTTTGTAGTGGAGTTGAGAGTGACGCAATGAAGATATTTGGATCTAGCTTGTATGTATTTTTAACTTATCTTGCATGAACCCTGTGCCTACCTACAAGCCTGAAACAACGATGGAATTCACTGAACTGATGGTCTCACATCAGTCACGTTTGCTGGCATACATCCGTTGTTTGGTTGCGAATCCCGATGTAGCGAAGGATGTGTTGCAGCAGACTAATTTGATCTTGTTGAAAAAATCAAAGGATTTCCAGCTAGGCTCGAGTTTTTCTGCTTGGGCGCGACGGGTGGCTTATTTTGAGGTGCTGACTCAACGGCGCACCATGGGGCGGGAGCGGATTTTGTTTGATGGGGATTTGTTGGAGAAAATGGCTTCGACGGTGGAGCGGCGCAGTGATCAGTTCGAAGATCGGCGCGAGGCATTGGCGCAGTGCATGAAGTCTTTGCCTGAAAAATCGCGGGTGATGCTAGTTGAGCGATATGTCGATCAGAAGGGGGTGGCGAGCATAGCTAAGGAGACTGGGGCAAACGCGAACGCGGTGTCGCAGCAACTTTTTCGGATCAAAGCGAATTTGATGAAGTGTGTGCTGCAGCGATTGCAGGCGCTGGAATTTTAAAAGGTTGAGTGAACAAGACGGGAGAAAATGGTGATCATGAGTGAGCAACAGATGATAAAGAAGCTGGAAGCTTTATTGGCAAAAATGTCAGCTGAGAAGTTGGATGCAAAAGGTGAACAGGAATTGCTAAACTTGCTGAGAGGGAGCGAAGAGGCGCGGGCATACTATTTTGATTTTTGTGAGTTGAGCACTTGCTTGGAGGAGGATCAGGAATTGTATCGAGATTTGGTAGAAGATCGCTTGCCGCAGAATGTGGTCTCTTTGTCTGATCAGCCTTTGCGTAAAACTGTGGCTAGCGCGCAGTTGCCGGAAGACGGGATGGGGATGTCTCGTGATTGGTGGTTGGCAGCGGCAGCTGCGGTGGCGGTGACTCTGTTAGCATTGACTTTTTTGGCGGGCTCGCAGGTAGGTGAGGATTCGCTGGATTTGGTGGATCAAGCAAGTCCAGTGGCGGAGGGTGCAAGTAATCAGCTGCCAGCAGTTTCGCTTGCTCCCGTTTTGGCAGTGCCTAGCGATGTGGACGACTCAGCTGCTAAGGTAGTGGATCGGGTGGAGTTGGCAAAAAGCGAGCCGATTAAACCTTTGATCGAGGTGCAGCCAGAAGCCGCTGAAAAGGAAGCCCCGCATGATTCGAATCCGATGGACAAATATGAGTCGATGTTGCTGACGGCAGTGGCGCCTGGTAACTTAAAGAGACCACCTACGCCTTTCTCTAATGATCAAGTGGGCTCCAAGAAGGTTTCCTTTAACCGAGATATTCGTCCACTGTTGTCGGATAACTGTTATCATTGCCATGGGCCGGATAAAGGTTCGAGGGAAGCTGAGTTGAGGTTAGATTTGCCCGACCAGGTGTTTGCTGATCGTGGTAAGGATAAACCTTTTTTGATCAAACGAGGTGATCCCGCTAAGAGTGATTTGTACCGTCGCTTGATCGCACGCGACCCCGACGACCTGATGCCGCCAGAGGATTCGCATAAGGTGATGAAACCTCAACAGATTGCCAAGATCAAAAAATGGATCGAACAGGGCGCTGAGTGGGAATCGCATTGGGCATTCATAGTGCCCAAAAAGGAGCCTTTGCCAAGCGTGAAAGGCAAATGGGGAGTGAATGAGATCGATCGGTTTGTATTGGCGAGTTTGGAGGAAGAGGGGATGCGTCCTTCTCCAGAAGCTGATCGTAGAACGCAGATTCGGCGGGCAACGTTTGATGCGACGGGATTGCCACCGACAACGGAAGAGGTGGAGGTTTTCCTCAGTGATCGATCTGCCAACGCTTATGAAAAATTGATTGACCGTTTGTTGGACTCCCCGCGTTATGGTGAGCATCGAGCGCGCTATTGGTTGGATGCGGCGAGGTATGGAGATACGCACGGTCTGCACTTGGACAACTACCGCAGCATTTGGCCTTATCGAGATTGGGTGATCAAAGCTTTCAATGACAACATGCCATTTGATCAGTTCACCATCGAGCAGTTAGCGGGGGACTTGTTGCCCAATGCGACTCAGGATCAGTTGGTGGCGACAGGTTTCAATCGTTGCAACGTGACGACCAGTGAGGGTGGTGCGATAGCCGAGGAGTTTCTTAGTCGATATGCGATAGATCGAGTATCGACCACGGGCTCTATTTGGCTGGGTTTGACATTGGGCTGCACTCAGTGCCATGATCACAAGTTTGATCCGATCAAACAGAAGGAGTTTTACCAGATGGTGGCGTATTTTAATAATACCACGCAACCTGGTATGGATAAAAACTCGATAGAAAGTGCGCCTTCGATCCGAGTGTATCCTTCTAAAAAAGTCGAAGAGCAAAGCAAGCATCTACAACAGCAAATCGCTGCTGCGGGAGGCAAGCTGAAGCAGATCAAGAAGAAAAATAAAGCAGCCTTTGAGCTTTGGAGAAAAAACGAGGGAGAGGTGAAAAAAGCCTTTGAGGAATTAAGCTTCGCCGGTGCTGTATTGGAGAAAGCGGTGAGTGTGGACGGGGAAAGTGGTGCGGTAAATTTGGGGGGGATAGCGAATTTTAATCAATCACAACCGTTTTCGATCAGTCTTCACCTGAAGGTTCCTGCCGAGCCTGGGAGGGCAGTGGTTTTGTCGCGGGTCGATCCCGCTAAGGGGATGCGTGGTTATCGTTTGATATGGGAAGATCAAGGGTTGGTTTTGGAGTTGATCGAACAGTGGCCCGGGAGGATGATTCGCAGAGGCACGACGCGACGTTTTAAGGAAGGCGCTGCGGCGGATGTGGTGGTGACTTATGATGGGTCAGGTTCGTCACAAGGGATTCGATTTTTTATCAACGGAAAATTTCCAGGGTCACGAGTTTATCGTGATTGGGTAGATACCATGGAGGGAGATAATAAGGCTGCCAATGCGTCGCTGATGGTGGGTGGTAAAAGTGGAGAAGATAAAGCGGTGCAAGTGGAGCATTTGCAAATCTATGACCGTTGTTTGACGGAGCTTGAGGCTTTATTGATCAAGCAGAATGAGAAGAGCCTTACCGCGATGGCTAAGAAAAAAGAGCTCAAGGGAGATGATGAAAAGATATTGAGCGAATGGTATAACCTGAGCAGTGATGCGGAATACAAGAAGACTTTTTATGCAAAATCAGAGTTCGAAAATCAAAAGAGTAAAATCCTCAGCTTGGTTCCCTTGACTTTAGTGTGGGAGGAGAAAAAGGAGGAGCCTTTCGCTTATGTTTTAGACCGTGGAGAATATGACAAACATAAAGAAAAGGTGACGCCTGGTGTTCCCAAAGTGCTCAATGCGCTACCTGAAGGCGCTGCCAAAAACCGTCTAGGTCTGGCGCGTTGGATTGTGGATCCGGAAAATCCTCTCACCGCGAGAGTGACGGTCAATCGTTTTTGGGGGGAACTGTTCGGAACAGGGCTAGTGAAAACGGCTGGAGACTTTGGGGCACAAGGGGTGTCGCCGACGCATCCAGACTTACTCGATTGGTTGGCGCTGACTTTGGTAGAAAAAAAATGGGATGTGAAAGCGTTGTATAAAGAGATCCTGATGTCAGCGACTTATCGCCAGTCTTCTCGTGTGACGCCTGAGTTGCGGGAGAAAGATCCACAAAATATCTGGTTGGCGCGCGGTCCGCGTTTCCGTCTAGATGCAGAAATGATCCGCGACCAAGCGCTGTTGGCAGGGGATGTATTGGTTAATAAAATAGGAGGGCCAGCAGTGAAGCCTTATCAGCCCAAGGGATTATGGGGGGCAGTGGGGTATACCAGTAGTAATACCCAGACCTTTTCCCAAGATTATGGCAAGGCTGCGTATCGGCGCAGTATCTATACTTTTATCAAACGCACCTCGCCGCCACCGAACATGAGTTTGTTCAACGCGCCTAACCGTGAAAGTTGTGTGATCTCTCGTGAGCGCACCAATACGCCATTGCAAGCCTTGGTATTGATGAATGATCCTCAATACGTCGATGCTGCACGACATTTAGCCGTGCGGACGGTGCGCAGCGGCAAAAGCTTGGACGAGCGATTGGCTTTCATGTCAACCATCTTGTTGGCGCGCCCTTTGAGCGGAGATGATCTGGCGATCATGAAAGACTCTTATCAAAAATTTGAGAAAAGCTATGCTCAAGACCCAGCTGCTGCCAAGGATTTGTTAGGGCCGATGGCTAACGCTGGAGGCGGAGCAGGCGGGGTGGAGCAGTTGGCATCGTGGGTGATGTTGGCAAACCAGATGTTGAATCTGGATGAGGTGATCAATAAAAATTAAAAGGCGGCTGAAACTATACTGAATACGAAGATGGATCCGATTAAAGAATACATACAGCAGGAAACGCGGCGCCAATTTTTTGGCAAATCGGCGGTGGGGCTCGGCTCGGCGGCTTTAGCGTCCTTGATGGGGCGGGGCAGCTTGGGTGCGGTGGGGCAGAGTTCGATCAGCAGTGGAGGTGTTCCGCAGCAGTTCCGGCATATCGCCCCGAAAGCTAAGCGGGCGATTTACTTGTTCATGGCGGGTGCTCCTGCTCAGCAGGACTTGCTGGACTACAAACCAGAAATGAAAAAGTGGTTCGACAAGGATCTGCCCGAGACCATTCGTAACGGGCAGCGGCTGACGACGATGACGTCGAAGCAAAAGCGTTTCCCGATTGCTCCTTCGATTTATGATTTCAAACAGCACGGTCAATCGGGCACTTGGGTGAGCGAGCTGTTGCCCTACACAGCACGGATGACGGATGACATAGCGGTGGTGAAATCGATGTGGACGGAGGCGATCAATCACGACCCTGCGATCACTTACATCCAGACAGGCAATCAGATCCCTGGTCGTCCGAGTTTGGGGGCTTGGTTGAGTTATGGTTTGGGCAGTGAGAATGAGGATCTGCCGGCTTTTGTGGTTTTGAATTCTAGTTGGACTGGGCGCAAAGAGGCTCAGGCTCTTTACGAACGTTTGTGGGGCAGTGGTTTTTTGCCATCCAAACATCAAGGGGTTGCCTTGCGTTCGCAGGGGGATCCTGTTTTGTATCTTTCCAATCCGAAAGGGGTGGATGCCAATCGACGCAGGATGATGCTCGATGGTCTGCGCAAGATGAATGAAAATCAATACGCTCGCGGTGGTGACCCTGAAACGCAGGCGAGGATCGCGCAGTATGAAATGGCGTTTCGTATGCAGACCTCGGTGCCGGAGTTGACCGATATGAAATCGGAACCCAAAAGCACGTTTGACTTGTATGGTCCAGATTCAAAGAAGCCTGGCACCTTCGCTTACAATTGTCTGTTAGCTAGACGGATGGCAGAACGCGGGGTGAGGTTCACGCAGATTTTCCATCGAGGCTGGGATCAACATGGTGGCTTGCCTAAAGATCTTCCTAATCAGTGCATGGATGTGGATCAGGCATCGTGGGCGTTGGTTCAAGATCTCAAACAGCGAGGTTTGTTGGATGATACCTTGGTGATATGGGGAGGGGAGTTTGGTCGCACGATTTATTGTCAGGGAGGGCTGACGAAGAAGAATTATGGACGAGATCATCACCCTCGTTGTTTCAGTATCTGGATGGCAGGAGGTGGAGTGAAAGGTGGAGTGGTGCATGGCGAGACGGACGAGTTCAGTTACAATGTGGTTAAGGATCCGGTGCATATCAATTCTTTGAATTCGACGATTTTGAATCAACTGGGTATTGATCACGAACGATTCAGTGTCAAACACCAAGGCTTGGATGCGCGTCTGACTGGCGTGGAAGAGGCTCCGATCATCGAGGGGATTCTGGCGTGAGAGTGACTTTTTTGGCTACTAGGTGACGACAAGATATTATGTGGGACGTAATGGCATTGCGTGTTTTGTAGGGCGGGGGCTTTTCCTGCTGTTTTTGGGGGGTGGTTTAAGGGGCGGGGGTTTTCTCGCCCGCTGCGCTCAACTCTCCTTCGCCAAGGCTTCGGCGGTCAAGAGGCGCAAAGAACGCAAAGGAAGAGGGATGTTTACCATGAAGAGCATGGAGAACATGAAGTTTTTTTTGGTTGGAGATGGGGGTTTGCAGGATGGTAAATGGAGGGGCACGCTGCGAAAAATGGAGGTAGAGTGGGTGTCCTCACCCGCTGCTGGTGAGATAACAGTAAAAGGGAGCGGGTGAGGACACCCACCCTACTTTCCAATAACACGTATTGAAGAGGGGGGAAGAAGGCGACTTTGTCGAAAATGATTTGCTGCCGTTTTTTGACTGTTGTTTTGGATTGAGTCTGGTCACGAGTTTTTATCATTGTGAGGATTTCCTTGAAATACTCAGCGGGTGAGGACACCCACGCTACCTTTTAGTTGCCAAAATAAGTTCGACTTGTTTTGCTCTGTGGTGGATAATTGGTGTCAGTATGATGAAACTGAGCACTCTGGTGAGAATGGATCGCAGCGCTAAGCGCGTGGCGGAGATCATTGGGGTGCTGGGCAAGTATGGTTTGGCGGACTGGCTTTCGCATTTGGATTACGATTGGCTGCAGCGCTACTTGCAGGGAGGCAGGATTGAGGAGATGCGTGATCTGACGACGCCGGAACGCATTCGCCTGGCGATGACGGATTTGGGGACGAGTTTCATCAAGGTGGGGCAGATTCTTAGCACTCGCCCTGATTTGATTGGGGCGGAGTTGACGATTGAGTTATCCAAGTTGCAAGCGGATACGCCGGCGGATGATTATCAGCAGGTGGCGGAGATGATCCGTGCCGAGTTGGGTGCTGGACCAGAGGAATTGTTTGCAGAGTTTGAACAGGAGGCGATGGCTTCTGCCTCGATTGGACAGGTTCACCGTGCGGTTCTTAAGACTGGAGAGGTGGTGGTGGTCAAGGTGATCCACCAAGGCATCGAGCAGGCGGTGCGGCAGGATATGGATATTCTTTCGGGCTTAGCGGAGCTGGCGGAGAAAAATTCGGCGCAGTTGAGAAATTATCAACCGATGGCGAACGCCAAATATTTTGAGCGCACTTTGCTGAGGGAAATGGATTTTGCTTATGAACGACGTCACTTAGAGTCGTTTGCGGAAAATTTTGAAGAGGATCCTTTCATTCACTTTCCTAAAGTTTACGGAGAGTTTTGTTCTCAGCGGGTATTGGTGATGGAGTTGCTGGAAGGCATACCGGTGGCGGATCGACAGGCGATGGAGGCGTCGGGTGTGGATCTGGAGGATTTCGCTCATCGAGGGGCGAGCATGTATCTGGATATGATATTCCGCGATGGTTTTTATCACGCTGATCCGCATCCGGGTAATCTGATGCTGATGCAAGGGGGAGTGTTAGGGGTGCTGGATGCGGGTATGGTGGGGCGGATCGATACGGATTTACGCGAGGGGATCGAGGATATGTTGCTGGCGGCGGTGGAGGGGGATTCGGGAGAGCTGGCGGATCAGGTGATGCGGATTGGACAGACACCACCAGAGTTAGATCGAGATGAGCTGCGTGCGGAGATCGGTGATTTTTTGGCGGATTATGTGGGGCAGTCGATCAATGATTTTGATACTGCGGGTGCGATGAGTCGTTTGTTGGAGGCAATCAGGAGTTTTCATATTGTCATGCCGTCGAGTTTTGCTTTGTTGATGAAGACGCTGGTGACCTTGGATGGCACAGCTAAGCTGTTATCGCCCAATTTTAATTTGGCGGCTTTGATCACGCCGTATTACAGAAAGGCGATCAAACGGCGCTTGACTCCTAAGCGTTTGTTGACGGAGGTTCACCGATCTTATCGTGATTGGAAACGTCTGGCGGATGCGTTGCCGAGAGATTTGACGGACATCCTCGCCCGGGTGCGTAAGGGAACTTTTGAGGTGCAGATGGAGCACCGTCGATTGGAAGGTACGGTGGACCGATTGGTCAATGGGCTGTTGACCGCTGCGCTGTTTGTGGGTTCGGCGATGATGTGGAGCACGGCAGCTCCGCCGACGGTGTGGGGGGTGTCGGTGTTTGGAGCGGTGGGTTGCCTGTTGGCGTTCTGGATGGGGTTTTGGCTGATTAGGGCTATTCGGAAGTCGAAGAAGTGAGTTGGGGGGGGGAGAATTAGGAATTAGGAATTAGGAATTAGGAATTTTGAGGGAGCAATGGTATTGCGTGATGTGAGACAGCTTTGTAAGCTGTTGTGGGAGGGATCGCACAGCTTGAAAAGCTGTTTCACATTGGTGCGTGATGGATGAGGGGCTTTTACAATGGGTTTGTTTGCAGGGTTTCCAAAGCGACTTGGCGGCGGCGGCTGGGTTGGTCGCCGAAGATGACTAGGGTATCGGTTTCTTCGAGCTGTTGCATTGCAGTGCGGATGCTTTGGTCGGGATCGGGGCAGAGGGTGATTTCGTCGGCATCGAAGCCGCAGTTGTTGAGTGCTTGTTCAAAGGCGGCTGGCACTTCGGCGTATTGCTTAGCATCGGAGGTGTAGTGATTCGAGCAAATGATATGATCAAATCCATCGGCGGCGGCTTCCGCCATGGCGAGGTAGTGTTCG
Organism: Verrucomicrobiales bacterium; assembly: GCA_021648365.1. GTDB lineage: Bacteria > Verrucomicrobiota > Verrucomicrobiia > Verrucomicrobiales > DEV007 > JAADHD01. Next base: position 5,840 of record JAKISY010000032.1, on the reverse strand, counting down.
GGTCTGAGGGAGGTGGGTGCAGAGAGTATGGCGATGCGCTTGCCTTCGGCTTCGAGATTTTCGACGAAGTCGGCGGTCGCTTCGATGGCTTGCGGGTTGTTACCAAAATCAAGGATGACGGTGAACTCTTTGTCGTGGATCAGATTGCAGCGGCCTGGGTTGTTATCGAAATCGCCAGTGAAGCGACGCAGCCCTTTTTGGATCGATTCGAGGTCGATACCTAGACTGTGAGTGATGGCGACTGCGAACATGGCGTTGTCCACTTGATGTTGAGCTAAGCCGTCATGAGTGGCGGGGATGTCGAGAGTTTTGAGCACGTGTTGATCTTCGCCGCCGCTACGGATGACGATATTCTGAACGTGTGAGCTTTTGCCTTGGCTCAGCGTGATGATGGAGCTGATTTCGGCGGCAGGGATCATGATGGTGGTGTTATCTGGATCACGAGTGACGAGACTGAGTGGACGTCCTCCGAGCTCACGGATCATGTCGATGCACAGCGGGTCATCGGCGTTGAGGACAATGGTGTCGCGGGCTTGTGAGGCGACCAGTTGTTTGATCTCTGACATACCTTCCAAGCTGTCCGGTCTGTCGAAGCTGACGGGATCAGGGGTGATGTTCAATACCGCGCTGACGCTGCAGGCGGAGAAAGCGAGTCCTTGTTGGAGGATGCTTTTTTGATCAGCTTCGAGCACCGCGGCTTCGACTCTGGAATCGGCGAGGATGCTGCGAGCACCATGAAAGCCATCGTGTTTGCCGGCTATCGTGAGCTGACCGTCGATGTAGATGCCATCGGAATTGCTCATCCCAGTGAAATGGCCAGCTTGGCGGAGAATGGCATCGACCATGCGACAGGTGGTGGTTTTTCCGTTGCTGCCGCAAATACTGACAATGGGGATGAGTCCACTGGCTGAGTGAGTAGGCGGGAACCACTGTCTTATGATTTGGTCAGCTAGGTCGGGTTGTGAGTGTTGACGCTCAGAGTTGATAGGGGGCAACTCTGGATTGCATTGCAGGTTGTGGATGAACCCAGTTACTTCTAGATGTGAGCGGGACAGGTCGGTGCTGATGAAGTCGATGCTCAACAGGTCGAGTCCGATGATCGCTGCGCATCTTTCGATCAGGGCGATATTGTCGGGGTGAATATCGTCATTGTCATCATGGTCGAGTATGAGAGGGGCGTGTTTGTGCGAGCTGTCGTTTTGAGCTTGAGAGATGGCGACGACTTTTTTGCCGATGATGAAAAAACGATGGCGGCGTCCTTTTAGATGAGGTTCGATGATCACTGAGCTACTTTTTTGTTGGGCTTGGCGGAAGGCGTCACGCAGTTCTAGCTCGTCATTCACTTTTAGACCTTTGGGACTTTGGCTGCCGTGCGCGGCTTTGACCATCAGCGGGTAGGGGAACGATGAGATCAGGAAGAGGGCTTGATCGGGGTTGGTGACTAGTGCTTGACGAACGAGTGGTAAGCCAGAACGGCTTAGTAGCGTATGGCAGAGCAGCGGGTCTTGGGCGATGCTGCTTGCTAGGGCAGAACTGTCGCTGTTGTAGGTTTGGCGGATGAGTTTTCGTTGCTTGCCGTAGCCCGCTTGGATCAGAGAGCTGCTGTCATCGATACGGTGCCAAGGGATGTGTTGTTTTTCGAGTGCGCGGGTGAGCAGGCGGGTGCAGGAGTCGAGTTGATAGGGGACTGCTGCGGTGGCAAACAGGTCGATCTGTTTAGCGATGTCAAAATGATCAGGGGCTTGTAGGTTTTCTGGAAAGGTGATTTCTAGGTCGCGCTGCAATACGGCGATGAGGATCCGCACGCTTAGGGGGACTGCCATGCGAGCGACCTGTTGCGATTCGTAGGCAAAAACGATCTCGAATGCGGCTTGCGAAGGCTCTTGGCGGGCTGAAACCGTGCTTTGGTGAAAGCTCAGCTGGTCGCCGTTGAGATTTTGCAGGCTTAGTGCGATGGCTGGCAGTAAGTCCATGGTTGCCAAACCCGATTTACTTGTTTGAGCTGCAGCAAGGTTGGCTTCGAAGTTGGGCAGGATGGTTGCCAAGGCCTGCGCTAGTTGAGCTTTATTGCACTGACATTCTTTGCGTAGGAATTCTGGAGCTTCGAAGCGCACTCGCAAGACGGGTTGGTGGTGGTAGCGATTGGGGCCTTCCAGTGCCGTGATGTCGGTGGTTTTCATAGTGAGTTGGATGTGCTGGATTAAGGATGGCGAGAGTTAAAATATCTGCTTAATCCGACTTCACAAGCGGCATATTTAGTATAAAGTGGCAATCATGGCATCCACACCCAAGAAAAAAATACCCGCAAAAAAGGCCGCTCGTAAGCCTGGACAGATCCAACTTGATGTGACTTGCTCAAGGCAGTTCACCTCGTGGTTACAAGAACATAACCTGAGCTTGGCGTTCACCACCTATCAAGCAGGTAAGGTTTTTTTCATCGGTTCGACGGATGATGGTAAAGTTACCGTATTCAACCGCAATTTTCAGCGGGTGATGGGGCTCTGCTGTCCAGCACCCAATACCTTGTGGATGAGCACTTTGTATCAGCTGTGGCGTTTGGAAAATACGCTGGAGCCGGGGCAGATGTCGGGACATCACGACAAACTTTACGTTCCGCAGGTCAGTTATGTAACGGGCGATGTGGATGCGCATGACATCGCGGTGGATGAAAAAGGGGTGCCTATTTTTGTTAATACGATGTTTTCTTGTCTGGCGCGCCCTAGTGTGTCACGCAGTTTTGCCCCAGTGTGGAAGCCACCTTTCATTTCGCGCTTGGCAGCCGAGGATCGCTGTCACCTGAATGGTTTGGCGATGGATGGATTCGAGCCTGCGTATGTGACGGCGGTTGCGACTACAGATGTGCATGGTGGGTGGAGGGAGCACCGTCGTGACGGTGGCGTGGTGATCGATGTGCGCACCAATGACATCGTTTGTGAAGGGTTGTCGATGCCTCATTCACCGCGTCTGCATAATGGTGAGCTGTATGTGCTGAATTCTGGCGAAGGCTACTTTGGCAAAGTAAATCGTAAAACAGGAACCTTTGAGCCGATTGCTTTTGTTCCTGGTTATGCACGTGGCATGGGATTTTTTGGCGACTTTGCAATTGTGGGGCTTTCCCAGTGTCGTGAGAACCGGACTTTTTCTGGTTTGAATTTAGATAAAGCGCTCGATGAGAAAAAAGTGCAAGCGCGAGCGGGTTTGCAAGTGATCGATCTGCGCACGGGTGATTCGGTGCATTTTTTGGAACTGAAAGGGGACGTGCGAGAGCTGTATGATGTGGTGGCGATTCCACAGACACGCTCGCCTTCTGCGTTAGGGTTCATGACGGATGAAATTCGGCGTAGTATTAGTATTCAACCGGTGGAAGGGATCCATCCTACGCCAAAAAAAATAGCGGCTGGTAAGTCTTTGAAAGAGCGCTCCGAGCAGAAGGCAATTGAGAAAAAAGCGTCAGGTTCTGTAGATGAAAGCTGAGGGGATCACGATTCGGTTGGCGGATGAGGGAGAGGATCTCGACTCGTATCGGGAGCATTTGCCGCAAGCGTTCATGAGCTCGCCTCGTCCGCTTTTTTTTCTTGCTGAGCAGGGAGTTGAGAATGATGTGGTCGGATTGGCATCGCTTAGGGTGTTGGGTGGTGGTAAGAAGAAAGAAGCGCGTTTCCAGGTGTGGGTATCTCCTGAGCATCGGCGTAAAGGCGCGGGTAGGCAGTTGATGCAGGCGGTATCGCAGCACGCGCAAGCAGCAGGGGTTTCACGCTTGTTAGCTGGGGTTGCAGTGGGAGAAAAAAGCGAAGAGGAGATTTTTTTTGAATCGTTGGAGCGCTTTGAGGTCAAACGCACTTTGCAATATTTTGAAATCAAAACTGCCGATGCTTGGGAGGTAGTCGCGCCCTTGGCAAAGCGGATTTTTGAGCGAGAGAAGTTCAATCAAGCTTATGAGATCGTTACTCTTGAACAAGCTAAGTTGCCTTTTGTGAGAGACTTTGTATTGAAGTATTTGGGTGGCATACCAGATGCCTTGGTCGCTCGACTACGGGGCGGAAGCGATGGTTTTTTGCCAAAACTTTCGGTGGTGATTCGTTCATCTCAAGGGCCGGTTGGGGTATTGCTGATCCGCAAAGGCAAGCGAGGTTTGGTGATCGATTCACGCGTGGTATCGCCAGAAGTTCGTGGTACTTGGATCAATGTGGCTTTGATGTATACCTTTGCGAAAAATCTAAGAACTTTGGGAATTGAGCAGGTGTATTTCGAGGGGGATACTCAATTGCACAAGGATACGATCAAGTTGGCTCGTCGCTTCGGGGGTAAGTTGGTCGAGAGCAATGTGCTTTATGGCTGTGATTATTTGGGGGGAGATTAAAAAAAGCTTTCTAACCACGCCATTTGCTGCGGTAGGGTGTGGGCGAGATCGTAGTGATCGAGCACGCTTTGGCGGGCTGCTTGGCGGATGCTTTGTTGGTCTTGCGGGTGGTCTAATACTTCGCTGACTTTTGCTGCGATGGCTTCGGTATCGAAAAAATCTACGAGATGACCATTTTCTCCATCAGTGATGACTTCGCGAACGGGTTCGGTATCGGAGGCGATCAGTGGGCAGCCACAGGACATCGCTTCGATGGTGCTCCACGATAGTACAAAAGGCCAAGTGAGATAGACGTGGGCAGAGGAGGCTTGCAGCACTTGCACGTATTCTTCGTAGGGCAGCAGGCCGGTGAAATGCAGGCGCGAATGGTCGAGGTCGAGTTCTTCTAGAGCGGCTTCTTTGTAGCTTTTGCCTTCGGGGTGAGGATCACCGTAAGCCACTCGATCTTGACCGCAGATGACGAAGTGACAATCTGGGCGTTGTTTTTGCAGGATCTCGACGGTTTTCATGAACTGAGGAAAACCTCGAATCGGTTCCATGCCTCGGGCGATGTAGGTGACGATTTCCTTGGCTTGCGAGAGGTCGAGATTCAGGCGGGGCAGGGCTAAGGGGCGGCGACCGTTAGTCCAAGGTTGGAAAAAATCGGTATCTACGCCGTCGTGCAGGACTTTGATTTTGTTCCGATATTCGGCTGGGAATTGATCGGCTTGCCATTGGGTCGGACTGAACCCTGCATCGCAACTGTAGAGGTCAGTGAGAATGGGGGCATTGCGCACGCGGCTGTGCAGGATGGCGCTTTCAGATAGCGGGGTGCTTTGGTCAAAGTTGTAGAGTGGACTGTCGGCGCGGTAATACCACTCGAAGTAAGCTAAGAATTTGGCGTGAGGGAAGGCATCCTTCATGAATAAGGTCGGTCCCCAGCCAGAGTGGCCGAAGATGATGTCTGGCACAAAGTGATTGGCTTTCAGTTGAGCAGCGATGCGGTAGGCGTCTTGAGCTGTTTTCACTGCGGTCTCTGTGCCTTGCACGAAGCTGTGGGTTTGCGGTATGACTTCGATATTGTCGCGGAAGAGGTGTTTTTCGACGCCTTCGATTTCGCCTTCACGGCGTCCAGTGGCAAAAACCACCGTGTGATCTAGGCTTTTGCCCATAGCTGTCGCCATGTGTCGAAACTGGGCGGGAAAGTTTTTATGGAGAAAGAGGATGCGCACTGGTAAATTTGAGATTTGAGATTAAAAATTTGAGATTGGGATATCACCCTTACATGACATTTGTCAGAGGAAGAGGGGAACCGCAGATTACGCCGATGATCGCAGATGAAGAGAGGATAATATTAATGGTAAAGATTTTTCAGAGGGTTCTCGCTAAGGAGTCGCGCAGAAATAAATTGATTAACTCCGCAAAGAGTTCCGTTTGGATTCAAGGCGGAATTTGACAGAGTTTAGCGGGCTAAATGATTCTAATTTCAACGCAGAAGCCA
>JAKISY010000031.1 GCA_021648365.1 Verrucomicrobiales bacterium | reverse complement strand
ACTGAACCGCCGATTCCAAGAAACCTTCAAAGTCAGCCCGCAATCCTTCATCATGAAACTGCGCCTGCAAGCCGCCTGCGAAGAACTGCGCCAAAGCAAACTCCCCATCGCAGAAATCGCCATCGACTTAGGCTTCCACGACCAAAGCTCCTTCACCCTACAATTCCGCAAACAACTCGGCATCACCCCCAACAAATATCGCAAATCGTATCGATGAATGAGAAGAATAGTTGTCCACTAAGCACGCGAAGGGGCACGAAGAAGATATGAATAAGTAGCGCCGCCAAAACACTGCTTTGGAGTGCTGCGGCTCGACGCAGCTTTTGAAGTGGAAGCCCTCTTAATGAAAGCAGGCATACTCGCTTTATTTTTTAATAAAAACTGCTAAATTTGTCACATGAGCACAGCTACAGAGATTGAGAAAGCGATACTGAGCCTGCCTTCAGATGAGCTCGAGAAACTTGCTGGGTGGTGGGAGTCCTTTCGCACCATAAACTCTGATCCCGAAGAAAGGGCACGCTTAGCTGCAATCGCAGCTACATCGGGCTGTCTTATGGGCAGCCAAAGCGATGACTTTGAGGCTGCAGTCACAGAAGCCGGTAAAGGAACCGAAAACCACAATGACCGGTAATGCTGTGATCCTCGACACGAATGTCGTAGTCGTGCACCTGCGCAGTCCAGGACAGCACGATGTGATTTTACCAGTATCTTCATAGAGGAAGTTTAACATAAAGTAGAAATAGTCCTAACCTCTTTGTTGTTGTGTGTAAGCCAACAAGTGAATCACTCCTCCTTCATTTCCTCCATGCTGTTGCCTCTGGCTGTCTACACTTCGTTCCGGCTCATGGTGAAAAATCTTCTACCATAACGCCTCCATCGTTTTTATCACCCCTCTGGTAAATCCGCGAACAAGTGAGGAAAATATGATTCCACCACCTTACTCGGAAACGCAATCCTCAAGGCTCCTTTTTCTGTATCGGATACCACCAAACCTTCATCCAAAGCTTTGCGGATCACCTCCCTGGTTGCTGTCCCTTTGAGACCCAAAATGCCCCCAACCGATCCCCTGCCGATCTCGCCCTCGACGATGAGCGATTTAAGCAATCTCGCCAGCCTCTCTCTCATCCGGCTAGGCAAATCCAAACGCACAAATCGAAAATACGATTCCATTCTTTCTATCAACGCAAGAGGACAAGCCAGCCTAGTCATGAAATCCATTTGATCCAATACCCTCTCCAGAAAAACTGACAAAATTCCGCCAAAGCCTTGTCACTAAGATTACCTCAGCCCCCAAATCAACCAAGTCCCGAGATCTCGACTCAGGAAAAAGTGGCTCCATTGAGATAATTTTCCGATATATTTCCATAACAGCATATAAAAACGTTGATCCTATCGTCGATCACATTAACTCATATATCCCCTACTATAAAGGGATTATGTTAATTAAATCTATACTATCATGTAAAAAACGATGATCCTACCGATGATATCATTGGAAGAAAATGTTTCACTCAGGCACAACGCAACCGGAGACAAGCGACCTGAAAGGTCAAGAGAGCCGGGACAAAGTAACCAACACCCCGGAAGCAATAACCTAATGCCCACCTCGTCGAAGCTCAAAACATTTGCAGTAATACAGTATTACTGATATACTGTATTTATGACTGCAACGATCACGATCAACCAGCGAGGCAATCTCACGCTTCCGGTAGCGCTTCGCAAAGAAATGGGGATTTTTCCGAATGACCAAATAATCGCTGAAACCACAGAGAATGGTATTCTTCTACGCCCAGCTATAACCATGCCCATAGAAATCTACACGGACGAACGGATTACGGAATTTGAGATGGAGGAAGCCAAGCTTGCCAAGATATTACAACACAAGGGTCTCCGGTGAAAATTTTCCTCGATGCCAATATCCTGTTCTCAGCTGCCAATACACACTCCGCACTGTATCAGACCCTATGCCTTCTTGGTGAAAAGCATGAGCTGGCGACCAGTTATTATGCCATTGGTGAAGCTCGGAGAAACGTCGCTCTGAAAAAAAGTGACTGGTTGAATTGTTTTGAAGAACTCGTGACTGATCTGGCTTTATGCCCACAAGGACAGCTTACAGAAACTGTAAAATTAGTGGAAAAAGATCGCCCCATACTCGCTTCTGCCATTGCAGGCAAATGCGCCTATTTAGTGACCGGTGATCGCAAGGATTTCGGACACCTCTACGGGCAATCTCTTGAAGGAGTTTTGATTCTGCCTCCTTCCGACATCGCTGAAAAACTACTCTAAAAAAACGTTTTTCAATCAGGCAGAACGAATAGTTTAAGGCACCTGACCCCGAATACCGCGACGTGATGCAATCCGGCAAACCTCGCCTCCACATCATCGAACTGTTTTTCAATCCCCAAGGAATCCCCGATTGGTATATCACCAACAAATTGCCAGTTTTTGATCACGACAAAAACATCATCGGAGTGATGGGCACCGCGCAGAGTTACCAAGGTAGGCATCAAGCCATGCGCCCCTATTTGCAAATCGACAGTGCAGTGCAATATATCCGCGAGCATTTCCGCGAACACATCTTCATCGCCACCCTTGCCAAAATGGCAAAGCTTTCCCCCCGCCAACTGAACCGCCGATTCCAAGAAACCTTCAAAGTCAGCCCGCAATCCTTCATCATGAAACTGCGCCTGCAAGCCGCCTGCGAAGAACTGCGCCAAAGCAAACTCCCCATCGCAGAAATCGCCATCGACCTAGGTTTCCACGACCAAAGCTCCTTCACCCTACAATTCCGCAAACAACTCGGCATCACCCCCAACAAATATCGCAAATCGTATCGATGAATGAGAAGAATAGTTGTCCACTAAGCACGCGAAGGGACACGAAGAAGATGTGAATAAGGTGGCGCCGCCAAGGCACTTCTATGGAGTGCTGCGGCTCGACGCAGCTTTCTCTGTGATAAGAAACTCTGAAAGGCAGGGTTGACGAAGCCATCTTAACTGAACTCGTTAATGTTTTTTAGCAAAAGGATCACATTCGCTGTCGAGACCTGCCAATTCAGCAAGAATGATATCACGAACTTCAGAACGCGGGCTCTTCATGGTGAAAAAACCTCCGCTATAACGCCGCCACTCTTTGATTCCGCCCCCTAAAACCCTTCCGTCTCCTCTTATAGATTAAGTGGAGCCAGCTAACGGGCTCGAACCGTTGACCTGCTGATTACAAATCAGCTGCTCTACCAACTGAGCTAAGCTGGCCGCTTGATCGATACTCGAGTTGAGCATCGGCAGCACGGGTGTATCCTAGCGACTTTATGCCACTCTGCAAGCGGGAATGTGTGCCGCTTGCAAAAATCCTTATTTGATCGCTGAAATGCCCACTGGACTATTCTTTTTCTCAGCTGCTATGAGATCCTGCAGGATGTGCAGGGTCTCACGCACGTAAGGGTCAAAGCCGTGCGGATACTCCAAAGCTTTGGCTTCGGGGTCTTCTTCTAGTTTAGCGGTTTTCATGCCCGTGGTATCTTCAGTGCTGAGATCTGATTTCAAGACCAACTTCTCTTCATCCACATTGTCTTGGGTCAGTCCATAGATAGCGTAGAGTCCCTGTTCATCCTTTTTGATCCGAGCGTAGCGTGCTTTGCGCTCTTCGATCCGCTGTTCACGCTGGGTCTCCAAGTCCTTCACTTCCAACTCCCGCTTCTGACGGTTGAGCGAGATGACGTTTTCATCGATGCGCTTCTTAGTGCGTTCGATGTCTTCGCGGATGTAAACAAAATCCTGTTCTTTAGCGATCCGTTCAGCCGATTTTTTGCTCAAGCCCTCCACTGGCGGTGGCGTCTTCCGCACAATCGAATACTTCTCTGGCTGGACTTTTTCCCAAACCAATGGCCATTCTAGCGAAGCTTCGCCAAAATCGAGCACATTGTTGGTAGAAGGCAAATGAATGTCAGGAATCACCCCCTTGAGCTGAGTCGACCCTCCAGAGATCCTGAAAAAAGTCTGGATGGTCAGTTTCAACGCTCCATTGGTGACCTCTTGAGATCGAAAAGGCAGTGGAATGCGCCCTGTTCTGACGGGGCGAAGTTGCTGCACGGTGCCTTTACCAAAGGTGGCTTTATCGCCGATGATGAGGCTACGTTGATAATCTTGCAGAGCTGCAGCAAGGATCTCACTGGCCGAAGCACTGGCTCGATTGGTCAGCACCAGCAACGGTCCATCGTAAAGAGCGTAACGGTTGCGGGAGAACTTCTCGTCCATGTCACCGCGCCAGTTTTTAGACTGCACCACAGGACCGCGAGGGATGAACAATCCAGTCAAATTGATCGCTTCCTCCAAGGAACCACCGCCATTATCACGCAAATCGAGCACCATGCCATCCACGCCTTCTTTTTTCAATCGATTGACGAGACGCTGCACATCTACCGTGGTGCTGGTCTTGCCATCTCCCATAGAGCTATAAAAAGAGGACAAATGAATCCATCCGATTTTTTGTTCCTTGCCCTGCGCATCTTTGGTGATGATGAGCTCGGCATTAGCAAGGCTCTCTTTGAGATCGACCTTGTCTCTCAAGATCGTGATGATCTTGGTCTGCGACGGATCCACTGCGTCGGCAGGGATCACTTCGAGGCGCACATAAGAGTCTTTTTCTCCACGAATTTTATCGACGATGTCGCCGAGTTTTTCGCCAACGATATCCACCATATCTCCCTTTTTTCCTTGCCCGACTTTGACGATTTTGTCTTTGATCTTGAGCTCTCCGTTTTTGGCGGCTGGCCCCCCGACCACGATGCCTTGGATTTCAGCAGCTCCACTGTCCTCATCCAAACTGAGCATCGCGCCGATGCCCTTGAGCGATTTGCTCATGCTGATACGAAAATTATCATACTGCGATTGAGAGAAATACTCAGAGTGTGGATCATAGCTACGAGTGATCGCTTTGATGAACATGACCGCTATATCCTCAGAGTCATTATCATTGACGTTTTTGAGAATGCGATCGTAGCGCTTGATGATTTTTTCTTTTGGCGATTTCTCCTTTTTCGCGATCGCTTTTTTATCGCCCTCAGCAACTTCGCTCTCTTCGCCTTTAGCCGCATCTCCATCTTTTTTGGCCTCAGCCTCAGCTTTGGCTTTTTTCTCGGCGTCTTTTTTCTTCTTTTTATCGAGGATCTCCTTGCGCAAAGTGGCTTGCAGCATTTCCCCCTCGATCAAACGATGCCAGAGCTCGTCCGATGCCGCCATATCAGCCGGCCACTTTTCTTTTTTACGACTGAGGTGAACCGTTTTATCGGAATTAAAGTCCAAGTCCCCTTTTTCTAGGATCTCTTTCACTTTGCTCACCCGAGAATTCACCCGCTCGAGGTAGATTTTATAAATCTCAAATGCCGCTTCCAATTTCCTGGCCTTGACCTCATCATCGAGGGTGGTGCGATACTTCTTATAAAATCCGTCGATGTCCTCTTGAGTAAAATACTGACGTCCGTAATCCAAAAAACGGATGTAATTATCGAGCGTGCGCTCCGACATTTTGTCATCAAAGGGATGCTGGCTGTAATGCTCTTCAGCAAGCATCTTTGCCACTCGCATGCCGATCTCCTCAAAATTGGCTTCTGCCGCCACTACCGGCTTCGAAGTGGCGATCAGCAGAAAAGCGGCGCAACAGGAAAAATACGAGACCAACAAGGTCGAACGTAATTTTGTGAGTGGTTGAAGGGATTTCGACCGGATTGACATATAAAAGAAGGTTGCTGTGTTATTAAAAGAATCTAGGAGCCACGAGACCAAATCACCCTATTTCCACAAAGAAAATAGCGAAGAATCTTGTCCGCGTGCAATATATACCGCAATTTTCCGAAATTAAAGGTATTTGTCATTGTCACCATTCAGCGAGATGCTAGCGAAGGGATAGACAAAAATGGCAGAACCGGACAAATCTACAACACCCACTATGGAAATTGAATGTTACACAGGAGGTTTTTTTCAAACCAACGGCTACTTACTACGCTGTCCCGAAGGCAATATCCTCATCGATGCGCCCGAAGGCGTCGATGCTTGGCTCAAGGAAAAAGGAGTGCAGATCGACACCCTGCTATTGACCCACTTGCACCATGACCACGTCATCGATGCCGCGCTGTTAAAGGGTAATGCCAGACCTTGCACCATCTACGCGCACTCCGCTTACCATGATGACCTGACGCTAGCCTCCCTACTGCGCTCGGTCATGGACAAACTCATCACCGTAGTGGATTTTGAAGTCGACGAGTTACTAGAGGGGCAAGACCGAATCGAGGCAGGCGGGCTGAGCTTCGCCCTCAAACATGTGCCTGGGCATTCGCCAGACAGCTTGTGTTTTTATCTAGCAGGCGAAACGGATGGCGGAGTAGGCTCTTCAATTCTCTTCGGCGGCGATGTGCTATTCAACGGCGGCATCGGCAGAACCGATTTCCCCAATGGCAGCACCGAACAACTGCTCAGCGGCATCCACCAAAAAGTTCTGACCCTACCAGATGACACCCTCGTTTTCCCAGGCCACGGCCCCCACACCACCGTAGGCGAAGAAAAACAAAACAACCCATTTCTATAAAAGTCTTCTCGACCACACTCCAAAAAAACATTTAACCGCAGATGCCGCAGGTATTTTCTATTAGTTGGTTTGAAATTCAAAAATCACTTATTCAAATCTCTTCATCTGCGCCCATCTGTGCAATCTGCGGTTCCTCTCTTTCTTCTCATAAATACCCTGTAGTGCGAAACGCCTTATAAGAAATGAAGTTCTCACTCAAATCTGTAGCCCTACTCAGCCTCGCTGTCATCATCAGCAGCTTGCTTGCTTGCCAACCAAGCGAACAGGACGATTCCTCTACCGCTGAAGCAGACAGCTCCACCACGGGTGATGGCGACGCCTATTCCCCCTATCACAACATCCCCGATGCCAAATACGTCGGTGCCAAGGACTGCAAGACTTGCCATCAAAAAGAATTCGACGAATGGAAACAGTCCGATCATCACCGCGCGATGGAACCCGCCAACGCTAAAACGGTACTCGGCGATTTCAATGACGTCGATTTTGTCCACTTTGAGCACCGTTGGCGCTTTTACAAAAAAGGCGAAGAATTCTGGGTCAATGCCGAGGATGAAAATGGCAAACGCCAAGATTATAAAATCGATTACACTTTCGGCTTTTTCCCCCTGCAGCAATACCTCATCCCCTTCCCCGGCGGACGCTATCAAGCACTACAGGTCTGTTGGGATTCTCGCCCCAAAGAAGACGGTGGGCAACGCTGGTATCACCTCTACCCCGACGAAGAAGTTCCGCCGGCAGATGTGCTGCATTGGACCCGACGACACTTCAACTGGAATTTCATGTGCGCCGACTGTCACTCGACCAACTTGAGGAAAAATTTCGACGTCGCCAGCGATAGCTATGATACCCAGTGGTCAGAAATGAATGTCAGTTGCGAAGCTTGTCATGGTCCTGCATCGGAACACCTCAAATGGGCAGCCCACCCACAAAACTCATCTGGCACAGCCAGTGAGGATCACAACTCTCTCAGCGACGATGCAGTCAAAAATTATCTCAAAAGCAAGGGGCTAGTCGTCACTCTAAAAGAACCCGAACCCGGCGTCTGGAGCATCAACCCGGAAAGCGGACAACCCCAGCGCACCCCGCCGCTGAAGTCCAACGTGCAAGTCGAAAGCTGTGCCCGCTGCCATGCACATCGCCGCCCCTTACAGAGCAAATTTGTCGCCGGGCAGAGCTTCCTCGATACTCACAACCCCTCCGTTCTGCGCGACTTGCTCTACCACCCCGATGGGCAGATCAACGAAGAAGTTTACGTTTATGGCTCATTCATTCAAAGCAAAATGCACCACGCAGGTGTGCGTTGCAGTGATTGCCACAACCCACACACCATGAAACTTCAAGCGCAGGGCAATGCCCTCTGCGTGCGCTGCCACCTAGCCGATAAATACAACAGCCCGAAGCACCACTTTCACCAACTCGACAGCACCGGCGCGCGATGTGTGGAGTGCCACATGCCGACCAAAACCTACATGGGGGTCGATGCACGCCGCGATCATAGCCTGCGCATCCCACGCCCTGACCTAAGCAAAAAGCTAGGCTCGCCCAATGCTTGCAGCCAATGCCATCAGGACAAAGACCTCGATTGGGCGATCGAGACCTTCGAAGAACGCTGGGGCAAAAGCGGACTTCGCAATGCCCACTACGGAGAACTGCTCGCTGCTGGTCGCCAAGGCGGAACTACAGGCATGGAAAAACTCATCGCACTGGCTACGGATAAAAGCTTCCCCGACATCGTCCGCGCCACCGCCTTAGCAGAATTCGCCCGCCAACCCTCTACGCAGCAAAGCCTGAACACCATCAGCCAACAACTGCAGGATCCTAATCCGCTAGTGCGCGAACAAGCCATCTTCGCCTTGGAATCCACCGCGCCGGCACAGCGTTTGAGCCTCATTCGCAACATGCTCAACGATCCGATACGTGCTGTGCGAGTGGAAACTGCACGCTTGTTATCCAGCTCAAAAAGCCAACTCGAAGCAGACGAGCAAAGCGCCTGGGATCGAGCCGCAGAAGAATTCATCGCCGCGCAAATGGCGATGTCTGACCGCGCCGCCGGCCACCTTCGACTAGCACTCTTTTACTCCGACCTCGGTCAAAGCAAAAAAGCCGAAGCCGCTTACCGCGACGCCATCCGCATCGAACCCGAAGCCATCCCTCCGCGCATCAACCTAGCAGAGATGTTATACCAACAAGGACGCATTGAAGAATCTGGAAAAACGTTTGCAGCCGCGATCACCGCCGATCCCAGCAACGGCGTCGCCCACGAAGCACTGGCGCGCTATTATATTCGCAGCAAACAATACGAGCAAGGGCTCGCCGAGTTGAAACTAGCAGCTCAACTGATGCCCGAACACGCCTCCACCCAATATTTCCTCGGTGTCGCGCTCAACTCCATGGGACAATTTGACGAAGCCCTGCCCGCCCTGCAAAAAGCCCATCAACTCGATGCCCGCAATACCGAGTATCTCATCGGCTTGACCACGATTTGCCGCGATGCTGGGAAAACTGAACTCGCTCTTAGCTACGTCGCCAAACTGATCGCCCTCGACCCGCAATCCCAATCCTACCGCCAACTCGAAGCGCAACTCAAGGCAGGCAGCCGCTGATCACACAGCTCAATGCCAATAGTGTTTCATCTCACCATAGACCGAAGGGATTCTCTGTGATACTATACGCCGACTCGACACTTCACTCCATTTTACTCACCGTGATTCCATTCCTAGATCAAATCAGCAAATTCGGCATCGAAGATTGGCGTGACGCGGTGTCCATCGGCATCCTGTGGGTGATGCTCTACTACGCCTACTTGTTTTTCCACGCCACTCGTGGAGCGCGTATTTTCACTGGATTAGTCGCCGTCTGGATCGCGCTCACCTTGTTGTCCGAGTTACTCAAGCTGGTGGTGATCGGCTGGATTCTGAAAAGCGTATCGGTATTCTTAGTCGTGGCGATGGTAGTGATCTTCCAGCCCGAACTGCGCCGCGCCCTCGCGGAACTTGGTAGCAGTCGACTTTTTTCCAGATTCAGCGCAGAAGGCGATCACGAATTCATCGAAAAACTTTGCGAAATCGTAGGTTTACTGTCCAAAAAACGTGTTGGTGCTCTTTTTGCCATCGAAAGATCTATCGAACTCAAACCCTATCTGGAGACAGGAGTCGCCATGGACTCGCTGCTATCCAAAGAACTCATCCAAACCATTTTTCACTCCAATACCGCCCTGCACGACGGCGGCATGATCATCCGTTTGCGCGACGAACGCATCATGGGAGCAGGTTGCGTTTTCCCTCTCCACCAACGCGAGCTTCAAGATCGCAGTATCGGGCTGCGTCACCGTGCAGGTCTCGGTATTTCCGAAGAGACCGATACCATCGCCATCATCGTCTCCGAAGAAACAGGCAACATCTCCCTAGCCATCGAAGGCAAACTCGAACGAGATCTCAAACCCGAAACCCTCAGCATACGCCTCAACGAACTGCTCTTTGCCGAACCACCTACGGAAGAAAATCATGAAAACGCTCCTGCTGAATAACTGGAAAGCCAAGCTATCCTCCTTATTAGTCGCCATTGCCGTGTGGTACTTGGTGAAAAATCACGTCAATCGACCTTCGATGCCGTTTTTTCCCATTCCGGGCTCACAAAATGTTGACTACTCGGCAAGCGAGCATGATCACGTTGCATGATCCGTTCAACTGAAAAACTCTTTGGCACCGATGGCATCCGAGGTGAAGCCGGATGCTTTCCACTAGACGACGATACCATCTTCCTGCTCGGCCAGGCGGCGTCCGACGTCTTAGCGGGTCAGCAGACCGCCGCTACGAACACCTGTGTGATTGGTCAAGACACCCGACGCTCCGGCGATCACATCCGCGATACCATCATCGCCGGGCTGAACTCTCGTGGAATGAAGGTGCTCGATGCAGGAGTCATCCCCACTCCCGCTATAGCTTTCCTGACCCAAAAAGAATCCGCCGCTTTCGGCATAGTCATTTCTGCCTCGCACAATCCTTACCAAGATAATGGCATCAAATTTTTTGCTAGTGACGCCTATAAACTGGACGAAGAAGTCGAGCGAGCCGTCGAAGAGCGTTTGCGCGAGCTCTTGCATACCAGCAAAGACGCCGCCCCTACACCTCAAGCGAAAAACCTAACCGCCGTCGAGACTTTGCCACACGCACTGGGCCATTACGTGGATCACGTCTGTCTCAGCATCACCACTAGCGAACAAAATCCATCTCCCCTAGCAGGTTTGTCCATCGTGCTCGATAGCGCAAACGGAGCAGCCTACCAAAGCAGTATTGCCATTTTGAAAAAATTGGGCGCGCAGGTATTCCCCTATTTTGATCAACCCGACGGGGTCAACATCAATCTAAACTGCGGCTGCACCCATCCTGACACTATAGAAAATTTAGTGGCAAAACATCCCGGCAGCATCGGCGTCGCTCACGATGGCGATGCCGATCGAGTTGCCCTCTGTGACGAAAACGGTTCCGCCCTAGACGGTGACGAGTTGCTTGCTATCGCAGGACTGGACAGCCTACAGCGCGGGCAGTTAAAGAACGACACCCTCGTAGCCACCACCATGAGCAATGGTGCGCTCGATCAATTGATCAGCCAACATGGCGGTCAGGTCATCCGAACCGGTGTAGGCGATCGACAAGTGATAGCGCAAATGCGCAGCGGCGACCACGAACTCGGCGGCGAACAAAGCGGGCACATCATTTTTCGCCCCATCTCCACCACTGGCGACGGCATCGTAGCCGCAGTTAAAATACTCTGCATCGTAAGTCGAACTGGAAAAAAACTCAGCCAACTGCGCCAATGTTTCCAAGCCTTCCCGCAGGTGCAACGCAATCTAGTGATGACGAGCAAACCCCCACTCGAGAGCTTCACCCAAGCTCAAGCGCTCATCCAAGAAACCCAGGCTACACTGGGCAAATCTGGACGCATCCTATTGCGCTACTCTGGCACCGAGCTTTTGTTACGCCTCTTGATCGAAGGCAGCGACGAAGACTACATCAACCAACAAGCTGATGCGATCATCCGTGCCATTCAAAGTCAGGATCAGGGCGCAAACTAGAATCACATGAAAGGTCAATCATTTTTCATCACCGGCACCTCCACCGATGTCGGCAAAACACATTTCTCCTGCCTATTGTTAGCAGCCATGCGCAAAGCAGGACTCAGCGCCGTGGGATACAAACCTCTCTGCTGTGGCGACCGCGACGACGCGCACCGACTGCTAGCAGCAAGTAGTCCATTAAAGGACGGCACCACCTTGCCCCTAGATACGATCAACCCGCTGCACTTCAAAGCCGCTGCCGCCCCTGTGGTAGCAGCTAGAATCGAGAATCGCACTTTTGAACTAGAGCCCCTGCTACAAACTCACCACGCGTTGACGCAGACTTTCGATTGTGTGGTGAGCGAAGGCGCAGGAGGCTGGGAGGTTCCACTAACACCTCAAAAAAACATTTCCGATTTGGCAGTCTTGATTGATTGCCCCATCATCGTCGTTATCAACAACCAACTCGGTGCTTTGAACCACACCCTGCTCACCGTGAACGCCATTCGTCAACGCGGACTCGAATGCGCTGGACTGATCCTCAATCAATGCCAAGCCGAACGAGACTCCGCTTCTATTTCCAATCGCGTCATTCTCGAAGAAATGATCGAAGCGCCCATTCTCGCAGAAATCCTTTTTGACCAAAGCGAACTCGATGAAGACTTCATCGATCAAATTCTGTGATCGAAACCCGCGCGTCCTGCAGCAAAGATTCCAATTGATTTTTCTGCTTCGAAAACTCGTCGTCGCTCAGCACTGGCTCCATCTGCGCCGCCTGCTCTTCATTTCCATTAGGTAGATCCAACCAGGAGCGGCAGCCACCAAAAGCTGGACGGTCTTCTAAAATCCAAGGCTCAGGCAGGCAATAAACTCTGAGCAACGCTAATCGAATACCCTTATTCTCCGAATAATCAAAGCGCTGCTCGATCACCTCATCTTTCCAAACATGAAAATCAGCAAGTTGCTTGGCGAACGCCAAATCGTCGATGTCTGCGCTAAAGACAATCTTCGCCAACAAGCGAATTTCGATTTTTCCGTCCTCACGCTTTTCAAAAGCCGCATCACCCTCTGGCAAAGAGACCTTCAACTGCTCCCGGTGATTATGATATGCCGTCGGAAACAAATAGAACTGCTTGTGTTTCCACAAAAAACCCTCTTTGCCTTCCGCGATTCCGCCTTTGCGCAAAATGACCGTCTGACCACCCCGTCCTAAT
The DNA here is from genome assembly GCA_021648365.1 of Verrucomicrobiales bacterium. Classification (GTDB taxonomy): domain Bacteria; phylum Verrucomicrobiota; class Verrucomicrobiia; order Verrucomicrobiales; family DEV007; genus JAADHD01. The sequence continues at coordinate 30,047 of JAKISY010000031.1, read as the reverse complement.
TGATCACACACGCTTTTCCACTCTTTGAATGCCACACTCATGATTTCAACTATCATGCCCGCTCTGACTTGCAAGGCAACTCTACGATGCAAATCACCTAGACAAACTCCTGAAAAGCAGCTCAATTTTCGCAAAATCATTGACATCAACCACTATTGAAGCCTTTCTCTAGTAGCTAACACGCCTAGATTCACAAAAGAACTGATTTTTTGGATGACAAAAAAATCATCTTGGCACACTGTTAGCTACAGAAGGAAGCTATGCTTGGAAGAACGACAGGATCTACCGAGGAAATTTTAAGTAAAGACACATAACATGAAGAAGATCGAAGCCATTATCAAACCCTTCAAATTGGAGGATGTGAAAGATGCCCTTTCCGAAGTAGGGATTCAGGGACTCACCGTTACTGAAGTCAAAGGATTCGGACGTCAAAAAGGACACACAGAGATTTATCGCGGTAGCGAATACACTGTAGATTTCCTTCCCAAAGTGAAACTCGAAATCGTCATTGATGACGAAGAGGTCGAAGCAGTGTGCAAAGCGATCGTCGAAACGGCTAATACAGGCAAAATCGGTGACGGCAAAGTTTTTGTGCTGCCAATAGAAGAAGCCATCCGTATCCGCACAGGAGAAACTGGCATCGAAGCGATTGAGGCATCACAAGCCTAAACGAGCTTTCCCGCTACTGCGCTACCTGCTCGACTCAGACGTCGCGACCGTTTACAACAACTGGTCGCCCTCAGCTAAGTCGGGCAAGCGCGGAAAAACAACGATTTCGATCAGCGTAGCGCTATCGATCTCACGACCAGCCCAAGCGCAAGCTTGGGCTGTTTTTTTGTGCTCACCCTCCGCCTCTCTATTAGAAACCCCAAAAGAGCGCGCAAAACTATCCGCACTTGAGTTGGCGCGATGACCAAAACCCCAGCCACCCAAAGCAAAACGAATCTCCACCTCTTGCGCTAGCATTTCGCTATAAATGCCCAAATGATAGGCTCCGTAAAACTCCTCATTACTACCATTAAAAGCGATGCCTCGATCTCCCCCGTCCGAGATTAAGTCCTGATAGTCCACAGCAAGCACGATGCCCTGCCCCGTATCAAGGCGTCGCATCCGCAAAAAAGCCACATCGGATGGCACTTGACTCAAAGGAATAGCAAAGTGACTCTCGGACTCATTCACCGCTTGATTCCAAATCGAAGGATCTGAAGAAACAAACAACAACAACTCCCGCCAATCCCGCAAACCCAGCTCTTCACTGTCAGCTTCCGTTTTCACTGGAGCTTCCTCTTCAGCCTCAGTCTCTGCCGCCAACAAGGCAGCACTTTGCGCGACTTCGCTCTCGCCATCCTCTTCCTCTTGCGCCTGATCACGAAAATCTGCCGCTACTTGCGCCAAGCGTTGAGCAGCGTCGGCGAACGCCTGTAAGTCCTGCCCCAGTTCACTTGCTGCCTGCGCGGCGCCCGTCACAGCCAGCTGCTCCTGTAGCGCTTGTTCTGAAGCGATCACAAGCGCACCTAACTCACCCTTCTCGACGGATCTGGCAGCCGCCTCCGCCTGCATCGCATCTAACTTTTTCCGCAAATCTTCCACCACTTGGTCTTTTACTTCTAATACTCGTTGCGCCGATTTGATTTGCCCATGCTGCTGCGAGTTTTCTCGTAAAGCTGCCTTCAATTCCTGCTGTAACAAAAGCAGCTTCTCTTCCGTCTGTGGTTTTTCCACCAATACGGACGCCAACTCAGCCTTCACTTCCTCCAATTCTTGCACTTCAACTAAGCCCCCCCTAGCATCCACAGGCTTCGCAGTAAGCGCTTTCCATTTCCACAAGCCCCCCAACAGCATCCCCAACAAAAACGCCCCCCCCAGCGGAGACCAGCGCAAAATACTCGCCCACGGCTCAGCTTGAGCATCGACCCATTGGGACAAAGCCATGCCCCTCGAGGAGATCGAGGCCATCAGTTCTACATGATCTAGCAAACACCCTGTCATTCTAAATGAATGCCAGTGTAGCCCAGCGCGCCCCTGCATCAAACCCAGAAAGCGTTCACAGCTATTTTAATCTACCCAAGGCCTCTTACTCGCTGATAACAAAAGTGCCGCATCCAGGGCTGCGACCAGCACACAACACACCTCCACAACACTACATTAGAAAGGACGGCCGTCTCTTCTAATGTAGTGTTGCGGTTAGCCTGCTTTTTTTCTTTGCCCTCTAATCCTCCCCAAGTCAGCCAGTGATCATTTTCCAATCTAGATCAAACTTGGCAAGATATTTCCTTACTCTGTCACTGTCATTGGTCGCTTTACGCCGTGAGCGAGAAGCAGCGAATAGCTGACGACCGGCAGCTGAGAGGTTTTTCGACTTTCGACAAACAGCGATCACTTCAGCGAGCTGCACTTGGTCAAAGTGATCGATCTCTGCCACTTTACCCTCACCCAAAACCTGCTCGAGTAAGTTCACATCAAAACTTTGCTCACCCGTTTTTTCCCTCCTCCATAGATTTTTTAGCCGTTCGATTTCTTGCTCAACCACCTCGCGCCCGATACGATGATTACCCGCCAAAGTGGACATCCTAATAATGGCGGCATTGAGGTCACGAAAATTTCCAGACCAGCTACTCTCTGGGTGATGAGCAAATTTGAGAAAACTCTCGTAACCCTCTTTGTTGAATGAAATATGCCGCCCGCTCAACTTAGATTGCATTTCAAGTTCATACGCAATGTTAGGCTCTATATCCTCTTGCCGATCACTCAATCCAGGCAATTCAAATAACCATAAATTCAGTCGAGCAAACAAGTCAGCGCGAAAGTTCCCCTCAGCCACTTGATCAATGAGATCACGGTTGGTACCAGAGATAAGTTGAAAGTCGCTCTCGACTTCCCGATCTGCCCCTAGTGGCAAAAAACGTTTTTCCTCAATAGCACGCAGCAACATACTTTGCTCATCCCCCCCGAGCTCACCGATTTCGTCGAGAAATAGCAACCCGCCATCGGCAGATTTCAACAAACCTGCACGCGCCGAGGCAGCACCGGTAAAAGCTCCGCGCTGATGACCAAACAAGGTGGACATGGCGGTATCTCCACGCAGAGTGCTGCAGTTCAATTCAACAAAAGAACCCTCTATTTGATTACGTTGTTTTTTCAGATCATAAATGCGTCGAGCCAAACGCGACTTGCCCGCACCCGTTGGCCCAGTGAGCAAAATGGGAGCCGTCGAACGAATCGATACCTGCTCGATCTGCTCGATCATCTGATTAAATTCAGAATTGCGAGTTTCGATACCCGACTTCAAAAAACTAGCAGCCTCTGACGCTTCCTTATCAAAGCGGGTAGCCAAACGGTCATAACGGCTCAGATCCAAATCAATGATGGAAAACTCCCCAGGATCCACCCCTTCACGTTGCTGGCGACGAGGCGGAGAAAGCTGCAACAAACGCCCGGGGAAATGTCGACTTTCGGTTAATAAAAAAAGACAAATTTGTGCCACATGGGTGCCTGTAGTGATATTGATCAAGTAGTCCTCCTTGTCCACATCGAAGGGATAATCATGGGCAAACTGAAAGAGCGATTCGAAAACTTGTTCAAAATTCCAAGGATCTGCGGGTTCCAAGTAATGGCAGTTGACCTCCGTTTCAGGAGAAACATTCGCCAAATCGTCCACTACCACCGTGGTCAATTTAGCGAACTTGTGACGACTGAACAGCTCTATTCGATCCACCAAAAGGTCAGGGAATTGACCCAACGCCACATTGGGACGCCACTTCCTCCAGCGCCCTTCGTGAACCGGAGTATCGAGAGTGCTGCCAAGAAAGCTGAGCACAACTGTTCGTTTTTTCATGATTCGATATTCTAAATTGATAGAAAAATAAATCAATAAATTAGATTTAATAAAAACTTCAAAACGAACCCTTAAAAAAATAATCCCTCTCAACTCACTCATAACCAATTGATTACAGCTATCAATAAAGTCAATGAATCGAACTTGGCACGCGCCCTGCGATAGGGAAAAGAGAATAAAAAATAAAACCATGAAAACCTTGCAGAATAAATGTGAAATCAATCTTGATGGCTCAACGGGTGAAGGCGGAGGTCAAATTCTCCGCTCAGCTCTGAGCTTGTCAGCGATCACCGGTAGATCTTTTGCCCTCAAGCGCATCCGAGCCGGGCGCAAACGCCCCGGATTGATGCGACAACACCTTACCTGCGTGCAAGCCGTTGCGAAGATTTGTGGGGCAAAAACCTCTGCGTTGCAATTGAGTGAAACCGAATTGATGTTCGAGCCAGGGCGCATCCAAGCTAGCCATGAACATTTTAAAATTGGCACCGCTGGTAGCACCACGCTGTTGCTGCAAACCCTCCTACCCGTATTGATGCAGGCACCGGGAAACTCGTGCGTGCAATTGTACGGCGGAACCCATGCGATCAAAGCTCCGTGCTTTGAATACATCGATGAAGTTTTTTTGCCTCGGCTAGCACAGATGAACGCACAGGTGCAAGCGGGGCTCGATCGGGTCGGGTTTTTCCCTGCTGGCGGAGGTCGGCTTAGCCTGTCCGTCGAACCCTCTATTTTGCAAGCCTGCGAATGGCACGATTGCCCTGACAAATCGGCGCTGTCCGCGGAAGCGCTGACCACTGCCGAAGTTCCCAAATCTGTCGCAGAGAGAGAACTGCAAAAAGCCTGCAAAGCATTTGCTCTCACTCCGGAAGATGTTTGGATTCGCGAAATCACAACGGCAGCTTGTCCCGGCAACGCCTTGCTGATTCGCAGCGAAGGAAGCCTGTCTTGTGCCTACGGGGGGCGAGGCAAACGTGCCGAGCAAGTTGCCAAGGACGCGATTTGGGACATGCAACGTTACCTGAACTCTCCAGCGCCCATCGATGAGCATCTTGCCGATCAGCTCTTGCTGCCACTGGCGCTGGCGGGCGGCGGCGGCTTCACCACACTGGGTCTGACTCCTCATTTCCACAGCAATGTGGAAGTCATCGAAGCCTTCCTAGAAATCAAAATCCAAACTGAACAGCTGGATCGTCACGCCTGGAAAGTGACCATCCTTGGCTAACTTTTAACCACAAAATACACCATGAAAATAACAGAACTACACCAACTCGGAATTCCTAAAGGGGATGCCATCCTGCGAGCCATCGACTTGTTGCGCTCACCTAAAAATCACTCGGCACGATTTACCGAAGTGGCGCAGAATCCTGAAACCTTTGCCAATGACAAGGTTTTTGGGCCACTGGCGTCAGCCATCATCGATGCCTCTGAAGAGGCCTATGTCCCACGCGACGAACCCGCCCCATGGAAGCAATGGGGTAACGATCTCGATGAAAACGCGGTTCAACAAATGCGTAACGCCTGCGATCTGCCAGTTGCAGTAGCCGGAGCCTTGATGCCTGACGCGCATCTCGGTTATGGGCTACCTATTGGCGGCGTGCTTGCGACAGAAAACTGTGTCATCCCCTATGCGGTCGGCGTGGATATCGCTTGCCGCATGAAGTTGACGGTGCTAGACCTGCCCTTGAACTGGCTGGATGACAAGCGTGACAAACTGAAAAGCCAACTGTCGCGCGATACCAAATTTGGAATTGGCGCAAAGTTCTCTGATCCCCATCAACATGAAGTGATGGATGCTGACTGGTCAGTATCGCCGATCACCCAACGATTCAAAGACAAGGCCTGGAGCCAACTTGGATCGAGCGGAAGCGGCAATCACTTTGTCGAATTCGGAGTATTGAAAATTGCCCAGGAGCAGCCCGAATTTGACATCAAAGCAGGAGAATACCTAGCCTTGCTTTCTCATAGCGGAAGCCGTGGAACCGGCGCCAATGTAGCAGCGCATTACAGCAAGATCGCTCAAGCACAACACGCTGACCTGCCGCGTGAGCTGATGCACTTGTCGTGGCTCGATCTCGACTCGCAGGCGGGTGGCGAATATTGGGCGGCAATGAATCTGATGGGCGAATACGCTGCCGCCAACCATTGCTGCATCCATCGCTCACTGGCTAAAAATCTCGGTGCAGAAGTGCTGCTAGATATTGAGAACCATCACAACTTTGCCTGGAAGGAAACTCATTTTGGCAAAGAGGTGATTGTGCACCGCAAAGGTGCAACCCCAGCAGGCGATGGTGTTTTGGGCATCATTCCCGGCTCCATGGCCACCCCCGCTTATGTAGTGCGAGGTAAGGGCAATACGGCCTCCTTGAGCTCAGCTGCGCACGGAGCCGGTCGAGTCATGAGCCGCACCAAAGCCAAAAAAGTCTTTGATTGGCCTACTGAAAAAAAGCGCATCGAGGATGCGGGAGTCACTCTGTTGTCAGCGGGGCTCGACGAAGTGCCAGGGGTCTACAAAGACATTCACACCGTCATGGCAGCACAGCAAGATCTGGTCGAGCCATTGGCTCAATTTGATCCCAAAATCGTTAAAATGGCCAAACCCGGAGAGCGCCCAGAAGATTGAAAATCAGCAGAATTAGTCGCAAAGGGCTAGTTCGCAAAACCGTGAACTTTGCCCCACAACACTATATTAGAAGGGACTGCTGCCCCTTTTAATATAGTTTGAAGGCGATTACAAAAATACCCGCTTCTTATAATGGCTAAAGCAGGGGCAAACCGGAATAGTTCAGTCAACAAACTACAAGACAGATTCCGCCTTTTTTGAAGGGGACTTAAATAATAAAAACACCCTTGATGTGCTGTCTATATCACCTGGGCCAAGAAATTAAATCAATGAAAAAAATACTCAATCTAGGAATAACTGTCATTGCATCGGCAACTTTATTGTCTTGTGGCAAGCTTGTAGATGTGCCGCCCGCTCATGTAGGCAAGGTGAAATTGGCGAGCGGCATACAGGATGAGTTAAAATACCCATCCACTTTCCGACTACCTCCGGCGTTGATGGTGCGCAATGAACTGATCCTTGTTGAAACCAGTCACTTCGCCATACAGGAAAATATCAAATTATTTATGCCTGAGGATAAGCTAAATCTAACTTTTGATGTGAGGGGTACACTATTTATCAGCCCTGACCAGTCAGCCGAAATTTTTGAAAAAATTACCGCTAGAAGGTCTGATGGAAATAGCCGAGTTTCGTTGATCACCGCGAATGACGTTTACACCATTTATGGCGAGCAGCTTGTGCGCTCGAAAGTGCGCACCATCATGAGTCAATATACGATTGAGGAGGTGATGAACAAACGCAGTGAGATCAATGACCAGTTGGCCAAAGAAATATCTGACCTATTCTTAGCTAAAAATTACCCCTTGGGTGTGATCCAGTTTGGATTAGCCGACATTCAATACCCTCCCGTCATTGTTCAGGCACAGGAGCTTGCCAAGGAGCGCGAAGTGGCGATTGCTACAGCTGAAGCACAGAAGATGGTGTCTTTGAAAGAAGCTGAAGCCGCTCTCGAAGTCGCCAAAAAACAACAGGAGATTGATTTACTGGAAGCTGAAACTCAAGTGCTGGTTGAAAATAAGATGAGCGAAGCTGTCAGTGAAGCCTTTGTGACTCAACGTGCACTCAAGATACTCGATAAGATGGCGGATAATACGAGTAAGACTTTTATCCTGCCTATGGAAGCGTTCCAGAAACCCGAGATATTGATGGGTGTCTATAACAAAATGTTTAATGAAAAAACTGCGGCAGCGCAATTTAAGTCGAAGCAGTAGTAGAGAACAGCTGCTCTAATCTATTCTCGCGACAGAAAAAATTCCCAACACAAACAACCCCATCTCTAACACAGAGATGGACATCACATCTCTCCATCGGCCCAAGGATTTAGAATCATGACACCCGTCGGTAAAAAATGTCTAACGTTCCTAGTAACAACATAAAGACCATAAAATTTTGCAGTAGCTGCTATCAAGCCGTCTGCCATTTCAATGTTATCCCCCTTTTTTTGGGCTTCCGCTGTCAGCTCACCCCAAATTTTAGCGACATCTCCATTGATAGATAAAACATGGTCCCCGTAGTCACTCTCTAAAGTTTCCAGAAACAACTCGTAATCACGACGCCGCTCCCCCTCATCCAACCGAGCAATACCATAACTTATTTCGCCTAAAGTAACGGAACTCAAATACACTTGCTCTACATCGAATGACCGAACCCTCGCCTTGACCCCCTTATCTCCCTGCCTTCGCTGGATTTCAGAAACAACGCATGTATCTAGCAAATATTTCATAACTCGACCTTGCGCATATATGACTCAGGGCGCTCCAAATTTAGATCTCCTATGGGTGGTCCTGATGCTAAAAAATCCACAAAATTTGGCTTGATTCCTATCGCTTGCTGATAGTTTTCTTCCTCTATCAAAATATAGACTTTTCCTCGCCGGGTAATTTTTTGCGGCCCCTCGAACTCAGCCAAGTTGATCACCTCGCTCAATTTACTCTTTGCTTCTGCCAAACTCCATGTCATGGGATATAGAATATATGGACTAGTCAAACTAGTCAATAACTTCATTTCCTTACAATCGATCACATCGACTCACCCTACTCTTTTCAGATCAAATTTGTATGACGTGAAAAAAATTACCGTTTTCTGATCTCTCGGCTATGATAGACGACTATAACCATGAGTCAGAATAATCCAGTAACCACTCAGACCCAATTTTTCACCACTGCGGCGGACGCAGGCGGCTTCCAATTTGTGGACGGCGGCAGCATCCCTGAATTGACCCTCGCTTACGAAACCTATGGCCAACTCAACGATGCCAAAGACAATGCCATCTTGCTCTTTCATGCGCTATCGGGCAATCAACATGCGGCGGGATACAATCCAGCTATTCCTGAAATAGGAGACCGTTGGACAGAGGAATGTCATCACGGCTGGTGGGAAGATTTCATCGGTTCAGGCAAAGCCATCGATACGGATCGCTATTTTGTCATCTGCATCAACTACGTCGGCGGATGTTACGGCTCCACAGGTCCCTCATCGATCAATCCTGAGACTGACAAACCTTATGGCTCTGTTTTTCCCCACGTCAATGTGCAGGATATCATCAACAGTCAAGTTTTGCTGCTCGACCATCTGGGCATCGAACAACTGCACGCGGTGATCGGCACCTCCACCGGCGGGCTGCTCTGCATCAACTTTGCCACCACTCACCCACAACGCACCCGCATCGTCATCCCTATTGCCACCGGCATTCGCACCACGGTGCTCAATCGCATTTTCTTGCTGGAACAAATCCTCGCCATCGAAAATGACCCTAACTTCAAGGGCGGCGATTATTATGACGGCGAACGCCCCGACCGCGGGATGATGCTGGCTAGAATGATCAGTCACAAATGTTTTGTCCACCTCGACGCGATCGAGCGCCGCTCGCGACGCGATGTGATTCAGACGGACGACCACTTCGACTGGTACAGCGTCTATGATCAGGTAGAATCCTACATGCTTCATCAAGGTAAAAAATTCGTCCACCGCTTTGATGCTAATACCTACCTTAGAATCTGTGAAATGTGGTCACGCTTTGATCCCGTCAAAGATGGCGGCGCTGAGAACGCTATGGAACTTTTCTCTCGCAGTAAAGAGCATCATCACACCTACTTGGTGTTCAGCATCGACGGTGATTATTGTTTTTATCCTGAGGAACAAGCCGCCCTCGTCTCATGTTTGAAAAAAGCCGAAGTCTCCACCATCCATATCACCGTGCATTCGGATAAGGGACACGACTCCTTCCTGTTAGAACCCGAGCTCTACACTCCACACATCGCCCATACCCTAAACCAAGGTTAAACGGCTCTGCATTTGCTCTCAGCGACTTTTTCGTTTACACCTTTGTCATTATGATACGACACAGCGTTTATTTCTGGTTGGATGAATCCCTTGATTCAGAACAAAAACTACGATTTGAAGGCGGCATGCGTGCCCTCTTTGATATGGAAGTCGTGAAAAACGGCAGCTATGGAAAAGCCGCCGACACCCCTGAGCGTCCTGTGACCAACAATGATTTCGACTACTCCCTGTTCCTAGAATTTGATAGCGTCGAAGACCACAACACCTATCAAACTCACCCAGATCACCAAGTTTTTATCGATGATTTTTCCCAGTGGTTCAAAATCGTCAAAATTTTCGATAGCGAATTGGCATGAACGGCGACATCCACAACCCCCAAGGCGAACAACTCGACTACGCCTTTCATGCTGGCAGTGACAATTCCAAACGGCTAGTGCTGATAGGTCACGGAGTGACGGGCGACAAAGATCGTCCCTGGGCGCAGGCACTAGCAGAAGCTATCGCCGATGCTGGCAACTCAGCTTTGCGATTTTCATTCTCTGGCAATGGACAATCCCAAGGAGACTTCCGTGATTGCACCATCAGCAAAGAAGTCACTGACTTGAGTGCCGTCATCGACGCTGCCCAACAAGCTGGCTTTGAGGACATTGGCTACGCAGGTCACAGCATGGGCGGTGCCGTCGGAGTCCTGTCCGCCGCTAACGACTCTCGACTTAGCTTCCTAATCTCGCTTGCTGGCATGGTGCACACTGCCAAATTCGCTCAAGTAGAATTTGGCGATCAGATTCCCGACCAAGGCTTCATGTGGGACGAAAAAGATTGCCCACTCTCCGCAGCTTTTGTCAACGACCTCACGCAGATCGACACCTTGCTGCCACTCTCTAACGAGATTAAAATCCCTTGGCTACTCATACATGGCGACCAAGATGATGTCGTGCCGATCGAAGAAAGCCGGCAAATGTTTGAACAAGCTAGCAATGCCAACACCCATAATGAACTCATCGAAATCCCCGAATCGAACCACGTCTTCGCCGACGCCGGTCTGCATCCAATGATTTCCGCAGTCACCCAATGGGTGGGCGCTTTATAACTTCGCCCCAAAACATCATGTTAGCATCCGTATCACTCTCACCCAACGGCCCTAGGGTTTCGCAGATCATCTTCGGCACTTGGCGACTACTCGACAGCGACACCCCGCCCACTACGCAACAGATCATCCAAACACTCGAGCTCTGCTTAGAGCTAGGCATCAGCACCATCGACACCGCTGAGATCTATGGTCTCTACACCGTAGAAGCCGCAATCGGTGCTGCCTTCAAAGACCAACCAGGGCTTCGCGAGCAGTTCCAAATCATCAGCAAATGCGGCATCGACGTGCCCTCCGCTGCCAAAAGCAAAGCCTCCTTGCCACACTACAACAGCGGCTCAGACAACCTCATCGCATGTGCTGAAAAATCGCTTTCCTTACTTAACATCGACCATCTGGACATCCTGCTAGTGCACCGCCCCGATTGGTTCACCGCCGCCGATGATACCGCTGCTGGTCTCGACCTGTTGCTGCAGCAAGGCAAAATCCTACACGCTGGCGTTTCCAACTACAGCCCAGCTCAATTTGATCTACTCAATGATCGTGTGAACACCCCACTAGTGACCAATCAGCTCGAATTCAGCCTGCTGAATATGGAGGCGCTCGATGATGGCAGCCTCACTCAATGCGAGCAGCAACGTCTCCGCCCGATGGCCTGGTCACCGCTCGGAGGTGGACGGCTCTACGATCCTAACGATGAAGCGGGGCAACGCATTCGCCAGTGCATGCAAGACATCCGGCCACGCTATCACGATGCCGATGACAGCGCACTAGCTCTCGCGTGGATCATGGCACACCCAGCAAAGCCCATTCCCATTCTAGGCACCACCCAAGCCCAGCGCATCTCAAGCTCGGCACTTGCTGCCAAAATCAAACTCGAACGACAAGACTGGTATGCTCTGTGGCAAGCCTCGACAGGTTACTCCGTGCCTTAACATTTCCCCATTGTGAAAAAATCATCCATCACCATTCTATCACTGATCACTCTGCTGCTCACCTCCATTGTCACGTCTTACAGCGCAGAAAAAATCATCCCCTTAAAAGTCGGCAGCTCTGCGCCCGACTTCACTTTATCTGGCATCGACGGCAAAGACCATTCTCTCGTCGACTACGCCAAAGCCGACATCCTCGCGATTCTGTTCACCTGCAACCACTGCCCGTCCGCCCAAGCAGTCGAGAGTCGGGTCAAAAAAATGGTCGATGATTACAAAGGGCAAAGCTTCCAACTGGTAGCCATCTCACCTAACCACGCAGAGTCACTACGACTCAACGAACTCGGCTATTCCGTTTACGGCGATACGCTCGATGAAATGAAAAAACATGCTGCTGAGCAAAAATTTAATTTCCCTTACCTCTTTGACGGCAAAACCCAAACCGTCGCGCGAGCCTATGGAGCCCTAGCCACCCCTCATGTTTTTATTTTTGATAAAAGCCGACAACTGCAATACGTCGGTCGCATCGACGACTCCAGATACGGCGATCCCTCCCTGGTGAAGTCCCACGATGCACGCAACGCCATCGATGCCCTGCTCGCTGGCAAAAAACCAAGCGTCACCCAAACCCGCGCCCACGGATGCTCCACCAAATGGGCTCACAACCAAAATCTCGTTGAACAATACAATCAAGAGTTCGAGAAAAAAACTGTCTTGCTGGAAAAAATCGACGCTGCGGGAATCAAAAAACTTGTCGCCAATCCCACCAACAAACTGCGCTTGATCAATCTGTGGGCGACCTGGTGTCCACCCTGCGTTGCCGAATTTCCCGAGCTGGTGAAAATCGGCAGACAGTTTGAAACCCGTGGCTTCGATTTCATCTCCATCAGCCTCGATTCACCCGACATGAAACAAGAAGTGCTCGAGTTTCTGACCAGCGAACACGCCGCCTTGCCTCGTTTGACAGAAAAATCTCTTATCAAAGAAGGGCGCAAGAGTAACAACTACCTCTATTCCAACAGCGACACCGATGCCTTAGCCGAAGCACTCGACCCGCAATGGCAAGGACCCATCCCTTACTCTATCCTTGTGGCTCCTGGCGGGAAAATCCTCTTCCGACAAACGGGCGAGATCGACCCTGTCGAATTGAAAACAGAAATCCTCAATCACCTCGGTCGATTTTATTCACCACCAAACAAACCCGCATCCCCCACCAACTCAAATAAAGCGCCTTAAAGACCGTGCGTTTTGACTTCCATTTTCAAATAAACTCCCTATAATACACCCACCACTATGAAAATTCGTTTTGACATACAGGGCGAACGAGGCTTTTAGGATACATACTTATCAATATGAAACTACTTTCGGGAACACTCACCCTACTAGCCGCCGCTGTTATGCTCTTGGGCAACAGCTCATGTGCCAGCTCCAAGCAGGAAAAATCTGCTATCACCAAGGTCAAGTATTACCACTTAGATCCTAGCATACAGCTGCGCACCCTTGATCGTATGATCAGCTTTGAACAGCAGCACTATCGCCACGGCGCGGTCGATAATGAGCAGTTGCTGGAAAAAGTCGGGCATTACTACACTGTATTTTGGCGCAATGACAACCGCGACTCCGATGTGAAACTCCGCTTGGATTACCGCCACCAAAGCACCGGTCCAAAAGAATACTCTTTCGAAATCCAACCTGACCAAGTCAAACGCCGCAATACCACTCACTTTGCTGTAATTGGTGATGCTTACCAAAAACTTGGAGCCGTCACCGCATGGAAAGCCTCGCTGTATATCAATGGCGAATTGGTTGGAGAAAAAAAATCTTTCCTCTGGGAATAAACTTTGCACCACCTGAACCCCAACATCAGCGGACTCTCCACAAGTCCACTAGCTTACGCATCGAATGGCATCAGCCCCTCGACGCAAGTGATTCTATTTGCCTGCTGCAGAGTAGCTCACAGCTACCCATTGATACCTCCGCCGCATTGAATATCCACCCCTTGTTTCCACTTTAGATAAACGATGACCCCTGCGAGCAGTAATGATGGAGATATCCTCGTTAGTTGTTTTGACAACGTTGACTGGATACGCGTAGAGGGAAAAGGCTCCTTCCAGAACAGCAGTAAGGTGAAAGAGTTCACCCAACGCAGTTTTGACAAAGGGCACCGCAATTTTGTCATCGATCTAGAAAACTGTCCAGCGGTGGACTCGACCTTCATGGGCACCCTCGCTTCGATGGCGCTCAAGCTTCGCTACGAACCCGAAGGCAAGGTGGATGTCATCAACGCCACTGGACGCACCCGCGATGCGATGACCAGTCTCGGCTTGCATTGCCTGCTCGACATGGACGACGACGGCAGTGCTTGGAAAGATGAACGCGAACTGGTAGCTCAAAACCTCGGCAAACCCCTACAAGCAGAAGGCGACCTCAGCCAGAGAGATCAAACCTGCAACGTGCTAGCCGCCCACGAAGCTTTGGTAGAAGCTAACAATGACAATTTTTCACGCTTCAAAGATGTGCTAGAATATTTGCGCGACGACCTTGATGGCGAAGCAAGCCCATGAGCCGATTATTCCAGCCTCTTACCCGACGAAAATATTTTCACCAGCCTAGACCTGCCCACCTTCTGCTCGATACCTGCTTCTGATGAACAGTATCCTCTACCTCATCATCACCTTCCTATTGGTCGCCGTAGCCCTACTCTACGCGCGACTCAATAAAAAAATCGCCCAACTGTGCGGCGAAAAGGAAGCGATCGAAGGCGAAGAACGCCGTCTTTTTGATTTCCTACACGGACTCGGTGCCGCCCTGCAGCAAGACAGCTCATCGCCGAGCATGCACCGCTACATCGTCAACGGCGTCATCCAAGTCATCAACGCCGATGCTGGCATCCTCTACCTGCTCGACCGCGACGGCGAAACTTTAATTCCCGTTTACCTCAGCAAACAACTAGCCTCCGTCATCCCCCTGCCCGATGAACTCATCGAAAAAGCACGAGGCAACGACAAATCCCTACGCTCCTACCTCAGCTTGGCCACAGCCACAACCACTTCTGGATTACTTGGCAAAAGCCTCAATGATGAAAAAACTCTCTTTGCAGCTAACTTGATAGAGCACCCTGATTTCGAAGGAACTGATAATCCTTTTCAAAAAAACCTAGCCGTATTAGTCGCCCCGCTGGTCTATGGAGAGAAAAAAATAGGCATCCTCGCAATCACCAAACAACGCTGCGAATCTCCCGACGACCCAGGCTTCACCTCCAACGACATCGACGTTTTCACCTCCATCGCCGAGCAGAGTTCCTTCGCCCTCGGCAGCGCCCTGATCCACACCCAAGCCAGCGAAAAACGCCAGCTCGAACAAGAACTGCGCAACGCCAGTGAAATCCAACGCATCTTACTGCCCCGCTCGACACCAGGGCTCAAAAATTATCACCTCGCCGCCACCTTCTCAGCAGCCAAAATGGTCAGTGGCGACTACTACGATTATGTCGCCGTCGATGAGCACCACACCGGAGTCGTCATCGGCGACGTCTGTGGCAAAGGCATCCCAGCAGCACTCATCATGGCAATGTGTCGCAGTGTGCTCAGAAGCCGCACCGAAGGGCAATTCTCCCCCTCCAGCGTGCTGCACGCCCTCAATCGAGTGATCTTCCCCGACATCCGCGAAGACATGTTCATCAGCCTGCTCTACCTCATCCTCAAAGATGACAGTGGCGAAGCCATCATGGCGCGTGCAGGACACGACCCACCACTGCTTTGCCATCACGACCAAGACGGCGAGGTCGAAACCCTCAGCCCCAACGGCATCGCCGCCGGCATCGACATGGGCGACGTCTTCGACCGCATAGTGCAAGATTATCGATTCACCATGCACAGCGGCGACGTCTTATTACTCTACACCGATGGCGTCACCGAGACCCTAGACCCCGATGGCGACGAATTTGGCACCCAACGCCTCTCCGAGGTGCTGCGCCAGAGCCATAGCGAAGGCGCCGATGCCGTGATTGAGAAAATCCTCGCCGCACTCACAGAATTCAGTGGCAAAGCACAGCAAATTGACGACATCACCTTGATTGCTGTCGAAAAGCGTTGAATAGTCCCGTCCCTTGGTCGAGAAACTGATACCTTCGCCTTTTTTTGACCAAAGCGAATACTCACCTATCAAACATAAGCCGTCATGAGCAACGATCCTAATCAAGATATCCAACCAGAAAGTGAAGCCGAAGACGAAACTCTCACACAGGCGACCGATGATAGTCCCGAAGCGAACAGCGTAACCGAAGCTGAAACAGAGCCTAGCCCTGAGAGCGAAGTGGAAAAATGGCGCAACCTAGCGCACCGCAACCAAGCCGAACTCGAAAATTTCCGCAAACGCATGGCGCGTGATAAAATGGAAGCCATTCAATACAGCAACCTCGGCTTGTTAGAAGAGCTGCTGCCCATCATCGACAACTTCGAAATGGGACTGGTGGCAGCCAAGGACTCTTCTGCAGAATCCGTCATCTACCAAGGCATGAGCATGGTGCACAAACAAATGCAAAACTTCCTCACCGATCACGGAGTGGAGCGCATCGACGCCACAGGCAAAAAATTCGACCCCAACTTCCACGAAGCGCTCGAACAACAACACAGCGACGACGTGCTTGAAGGCGACGTCATTTCCTCGATCCGCCACGGATATAAATGTAAGGATCGTCTGCTACGCGCCTCTAATGTAGTCGTCTCCAAAGGTCCACAACAGGACACTTAATCCACCTTTCTAATTTTTATTATTCACACCCATGGCAACTATGGCCAAACGATGTTACTACGAAGTTCTCAGCGTCAGCAGAGAAGAAACCCGCGATGGAATCAAAAAATCCTACCGCAAACTCGCGGTGAAATTCCACCCCGACAAAAATCCCGACGACCCCAGCTCAGAGGATAAATTCAAAGAAATCGGCGAAGCCTACGAAGTGCTCTACGACGAGCAAAAACGCGCCGCTTACGACCGTTATGGACATCGCGCTTTTGGTGGCGGCGGCCCCACAGCTGGAGGTGGCGCAGGCGCAGGCGGTGGTTTCCACGATCCTTTTGATGTTTTCCGCGACGCTTTTGGCTCTCAAGGCGGTGGCGGAGGTAGTAGCATTTTCGATGAACTTTTTGGTAACACAGGAGGAGGGCGCCGTCGCCAGAAACAAGGGCTCAAACGCGCTGGCTCCGACCTACGCTACGACCTTCAGATCTCACTCGAAGAAGCCGCCTTCGGAATCGAAAAAGAACTCGAACTCGAAAAAATGGGTCGCTGCGACAGCTGCGAAGGCGAAGGCTCCACCAAAAAAGGCGAAGTCACCACTTGCGGCACCTGCGGCGGAGCAGGACAAGTCATCGCCTCGCGAGGATTTTTCCAAGTCCAACAAGCTTGCCCTACCTGTAAGGGCGCTGGCGAAATCATCGCCAATCCATGTAAATCCTGCGGAGGTGAAGGACGAGTTAATAAAACCAGCCGGATCAAATTAAAAATCCCCGCCGGCATCAGTCAATCCTCACGCCTACGCTCCTCGGGCAACGGCGAGGCAGGCATCTGCAACGGCCCCGCAGGCGATCTCTACGTCGTCATCCATCTGCGCGAACACGAGATTTTTGAACGCGACGAAGACGACCTCTACTGCGAAATGCCGATCTCTTTTTCCCACGCCACCCTCGGCGGAGAATTAGTCGTACCCACCTTAGAAGGTAAAGCTTCGATCAAGATACCCGCCGGCACCCAAACCGACACCGTTTTCAGATTGCGCGCCAAGGGCATGCCCATCATAGGAGCTAACCACAAAGGTGACTTACTGGTCAAAACACAAGTAGAAGTGCCTACTCGATTGAACAAAGAACAAAAAGAAAAACTGCAAGCTTTCGCCGAAAGCATCGGCGAAGAAAACTCCCCACTGCATGAAACCTTTTTCGAAAAAGCCAAAAACTTCTTCGGTTAAAAATCACCACCGCTGATGATCGCAAAATTGCAGAGCAGCCGCACCGGCTGCCACCTTCTATTTTCCAACTTCTAACTTCTCCTCCCCCATGTCTCAACACCGCTTCTACCTAGCCGCCGACCATTGGAACCCGGAAGCCCTCGTTCTCGAAGCCTCCGAGGCTAGACATTGTGCCGAAGTGCTGCGCTGCAAAGAGGGCGAACGCATCACCCTATTCAACGGCGAAGGCACCGAAGCCATCACCCAAATCCAATCGTTGCAATCCGGTGGACGACAGATCGAGCTCAAACTCATCGCCCTCAACAAAACCCCGCGCCCGCCCGCCTTTTTGCATCTAGGGCAAGCCATCCCCAAAGGCAAAAACATGGATCTCATCGTGCAGAAAGCCACCGAACTCGGAGCCTCCCGCATCACCCCACTACTTTCCGAACGCACCATAGTGAGACTCGACTCCGCAGAAGCAGAGAAAAAACGCGCCAAATGGCAGAAAGTCGCCTTAGAAGCCTGCAAACAATGCGGCCAAAACTGGTTACCAGAAATCGCCCCCATCCAAAGCGTCGAAAACTTCCTCTCATCTCACCCCGCAGGGAACAGCCCCGACCAACTCCCCCTCATCGCCGCCCTGCACAGCGACGCCCAATCTCTCAAAGACCTTCTTAGCGCTCATAGCCCCACCTCAGATCAGCGCCCCAGCCAAGCCACCATCCTGATTGGCCCCGAAGGCGACTTCACCCCCGCCGAACTCTCCACCGCCATCAGCGCCGGCTACCGCCCGCTCTCCCTCGGCCCCATCATTTTGCGCAGCGAAACCGCCGCCATCTACGCCCTCAGCGTACTCGCCCACGAACTGATGCGCTAAACGTGGCACCCCCTCACTTCTTCTTCCCCACCGCCTTACGAAAAGCAGACACCGCCTCCGCGATCGTATTCGCCAACTTCTCCCTATATTCCCAGCTATTGATGCGCTGAGCATCCCCAGAGTGCGTCACAAATCCGCCCTCGAACAAAATCGCAGGCTTGTTGATCCCCGTCAATACATTGAACCTCGCCCGCTTGACCCCACGATCCTCCACCCCCATCCGATGCATCGCCATCGCGTGTACCGCCGTCGCCAGGGCGATATTTTCCCCATCACGATTGTTGCCCTTACGATAGCCACCCGCCCTACCTCCATTAGTGGACACCGTCCCTTGCGGCGCCAAAGCATAAGTCTCGATGCCATTCGCCAGGCGGTTATCTGACGAATTAAAGTGCACACTGATAAAAATCGCATTCTTCACCGAATTCGCCTCCCGCACCCGCTGCCCCAAGGACAAATACTTATCCGTGCGCCGAGTCATGTGCGTCTTGAAACCCCTCTTCTTCAACGCCCTCTCCAACCTCAACGCCGTATCGAGGCAATATTTCTTTTCGTAACCCAACAAACCCACCGCCCCCGAATCATGATCTCCATGGCCTGCATCAATCACCACCGTATCAAATGAACTCACATGTTTAATATAACTCGGTCGCAGAATCGGATCGATCAATTTAGCCAAATCCACCACCGATACAATCGCCCGATGAGTAGGTTTGATCACCGCGAAACTCATCACAAACTTCACCTTATTGATGTAAATATCCTTAGAATTGATCTCCCACTCCATTTCCAAATTAGGACTTTTGAAAATCAGCTTCTTGCCCCTTTCTTCGATCGCAGTGAAACGATAAAAACTTTTCACATTAGCCGCCGAGACATACTTCAAGCCGCGGTAGGAAATAAGCTTCCACTCAGCCGAAGCCGCCTCCATTTTCTGCTGCTGCACAGGCACCGATACAAACATACCTATGAGCACGAGCCAGCAGCATCGCAAAATTCCTCTGCGATTTCCAAAAACTCTACTCTGACTTCGTTCGTCCCTCATCACGGCACCCCTCTCAGGGGCGGCGAATCTATCGGAGCCCTTGCCTAGGTGCAAACGGCTTCTCCGCGTAAACTACAGACTTACAGCGATGACTGGACCCCACCCTTGTCTAGTTTCTTTGCCGTCATGGCAATATACCAAACACCCGTCACTTACTCGTCCAGCCCTCACACCATCACCAACCATCCATGCTTCAAAAACCACAACAAGACAATTCTCTGTCCACCCGGACACAGAATTGTCTTGTTGTTACTCTCACATTTTTCAGATCATCACAGAATACCTCCCAAAATGCGCAAAAACATTGCCACCCAGTCACAAACCTGCCACCATCCTAGTATCATGCCCAGCCTCAATCTCACACGAGTTCATTCAGGTGCTCTGCACGGCGTCGATGCTCTCAGTATCGAAATCGAAGTCAATGAAGGCAGAGGCGATCCCAGCATCGTCATCGTCGGCCTGCCCGACGTCGCCGTCAAAGAAAGCCGCGACCGCGTCTGGACCGCCATCGGCAACATGGGCTACCGCAAACCCAAAGGCCGCACCACCATCAACCTCGCCCCCGCCGATGTGCGCAAAGAAGGCCCCAGCTTCGATCTGCCCATCGCCATCGGTATCGTTGCGCTGTTAGAAGATCTCAAAGAAGGCGCCTTAGAGCAGTGCTCCATCGTCGGCGAACTTGCCCTCGATGGCAGAGTGCGTCCCGTCAAAGGCATCCTCTCCCTCACCCTCGAAGCCAAAGCCGCAGGCAAAAAAGCCATCTTAGTCCCTCACAAAAATGCTCGCGAAGCCAGCCTAGTCGAAGGCATCTACGTCTATGGCATCCCCGATCTACGTAGCGCCATCGACCTGCTCAAAGGTGAAGGCAATATCGCTCCCGAAAAAATCGACCGCGAAGATTTTTTCCGTCAACAATCCCACTACGACATCGACTTCAACGACGTTAAAGGACAAACCCACGTCAAACGCGCGCTTGAAGTCGCCGTCGCCGGCGCACACAACGCCCTGATGATCGGCCCGCCCGGCACTGGCAAATCGATGCTCGCCAAACGCCTGACCACCATCATGCCCCCGATGACTGAGAACGAAGCCATCGAAACCACCAAAATCCACAGCGTCGCCGGCCTGATCGATAGTCGCCAAAGCTTCATCGCCACCCGCCCCTTCCGCTCACCCCATCACACCATCTCCGATGCCGGACTACTCGGCGGCACCAGCCACCCCTCCCCCGGCGAAGTCAGCTTAGCTCAAAACGGCATCCTCTTCCTCGACGAGCTACCCGAGTTCCGCCGCTCCACCCTCGAGGTTCTGCGCCAACCCTTGGAGGACGGCAAAGTCACCATCTCGCGCGCCGCCGGCACCTTCACCTTCCCCTGCGAGTTCATGCTCATCGGAGCGATGAACCCCTGCCCTTGCGGATACCTTGGTGACCCGAAAAAACAGTGCCGCTGTTCAGCCGGGCAGATCGAAAAATACCGCCAACGCATTTCCGGCCCCCTGCTCGACCGCATCGACCTGCACGTCGAAGTGCCATCAGTCGACTACAAACAACTCTCCAGCAACGAAGGCGGGGGAGACAGTTCCACCACTATTCGTCAACGAGTCGAAACCTGTCGCCAGATTCAACAACAACGTTTTGCCGATCACCCTCGCCCCATCACCAACAGCAACATGCCCTCCAAGCTCGTCCGCCAGCATTGCCAACTCGAACCCGAATCCCACGCCCTGCTCGAACAAGCCATGAACGAGCTCAACTTTTCCGCCCGCGCCCACGACCGCATCCTCAAGGTGTCGCGGACGCTCGCCGATCTCGAAGCCATAGAGCAGATCCAACCACAACACCTACTCGAAGCGATTCAATACCGCAGTCTGGATCGAAATTTGTGGGCGTAAGCAAACACCCATTTTCTTACCCCACTGCACAAGTCCGCAAGCGTCGTCGTAGCTGAATGTGTTCATGGCTTCACCCTTTTGCACCATTCGGTGTGTTGGCCGTCACATGGCCACTTGGGGGCAACGGCGGCGGAGCCGTTTCCAGCTTAGCGTGCCGCCGGATACGCATGAACACGGCGATGTTAAAAAAGTGCAGGACTCCGAGGACGAGCATAACAACGCCGACCTTGGTGCTTACGACTTCAAAGACCTCGGTGGCATCTGCGGGCGCCAGACCTGTTTTCAATGCCAAACTAACAAAGCCGCTATTAACAGAAACCTTCGACCATGAGAGGTTAAAAATCGCAACCTTAAAACGGCTTAAACCGCTCAGGCAACGGACTCGTCACAACGATTTCATGCCCTTCCACGGGATGGGTAAAGCTCAACTGCCTCGCGTGAAGCATGAGCCGTGGTTGATCAATCAATTCCGCGATTCGCTCCATTTTTCCGATTTCGCCGTATAAAAAATCCCCCACGATCGGATTACCGCTGCTTAAAAGATGTTTCCGGATTTGATGAAAACGTCCCGTTTTCGGCGCAGCCGTCAGAACTGAAAAAACATCTGATCCAATATTACAAATTCGGTCGCGCACGAAATACGTTTCAGCCTCACGAAAAGGTTCGCCCTCGCTTTTTTGTAATCCATCACGCGTCGTCCACTCTTCCGGCGTTTCACCACACACCACCGCCGCATACGTTTTTTTCACCAATTGCTGATCGAACTGCTTTCGCACACAATCCACCACCTTCTGATCGAGAAGGAACAGCAATACACCCGACGTCGGACGATCCAGTCGATGCACCGGATAAACCCGTTGCCCGAGCTGATCTCGTAGGGTTTTCATCGCTATTTGCTCCACCGGTTCAGGATCACGCCCCGGATGCACCAGCATCCCAGCAGGCTTATCCACAACGACGAGCCATTGATCGTGATACAAAATTTTTAGACTCATTTTCATGTTCATTCTACACCACAAGTTTCCTAGCAGTTAAAGTCACGCCCGTGGGAAATTCTGAGCAATCGACGGATCAACGATTCAGTGCCTCAAGCAGGCTATTCAACTCCGCTGAGTATGGCTCAAGGAATTCCACCTGAACTTTGTCGGCCTGCTGCTTAGCTAAATCGTTTCGTTCATCGCGATCATATACAATGGGTGAGATCTGATAGTCCGATTCTTCCAGCGAAGGATAAAACAGGCTCCCCGCACGCTCGTGCAGATTGTAAATCTCAGGGCGGTAGATTCGCTGAAACGTGTCCATCACAGCGATCAAGGTCACTAATTCGATTGAGGTGAAACGGGACGGATCAGCATCCCTCATATAAACTGCCATGGGCGCCTGATTCCCTTGAGGTAAATAGAATGCGGGACTCAAGCCCATCTTGTCGAAATAGGCCGTCGTAGGTGATTCGTTCGGGAGTTCAATATAACGCTCGCCAAGAATTGGATGCACGTCCTCCGTTCGTTTGTAATGCCGGTTACTTGATACACTAATAGCGGTCACAGCGGGACGAGGAATCACACCACCGGCCCAATAGTCTTTAAATTGAAGTTTATACAATAATCCGTGAAGATTACCAAAATTCCGAAAAGCATCCGAAGGCGCCAAGGGATTAATTAGTCCCGGCAAAAGCCGAATAAAATCGAAGTCGCGCACGTACGATGACAGATTTAATCCAAACGCACCTTCATGGCACTCGCCAGTTGCCTCATTCATCACATCAGCTTGGAGCATCTCAGACAGCGGAAAACTCGAATCCCCATCGAAGGACGCTCTTACATTCACTATACGTAGCCGAATTTGATACGATGACGAACCTTGCCCGGCTCCGGATGACCGCATCAGCTCGTTCAAGCGATTGTTAATCATCTCAAACAGCAACACCAGATTCGCTTGCCTATGCGTACTTCGAGCAAGGTTGGCAAAATTCGTAGTCGCTCGGCTTTCTGGAGACGGCGAGTAGTCC
This sequence comes from Verrucomicrobiales bacterium, assembly GCA_021648365.1. Lineage (GTDB taxonomy): Bacteria > Verrucomicrobiota > Verrucomicrobiia > Verrucomicrobiales > DEV007 > JAADHD01. The sequence continues at coordinate 6,521 of JAKISY010000031.1, read as the reverse complement.
TCGTCATAGTCAAAACGAGTCAGTTCAAAGCGAAAACCAACGTCGTTTAATGCAGCCTCAAGTTCAGGATTACAACGATCACTTGCTTCGATAATACTCATGAATGATGACGTGTTAGTCCGGCTTAGCCTCTCCCCCGAACAAGCTAACGAGAGAATCTCAAATTTACTGTGCCAGCATATTCGGCATGTTTGAGCTAGGCAAGTCTTAATAGACTATTTCAATGCTCCAAGCCCTATCGGATCAATGGCTGATGATCATTGCTTAAACGCCATTTAATCCAATTTAACCCGAGCAACACAACGGTAGCGGCACCGGTAATAACTATAACTGCAGAAAAACACCCTAGGATAACAAGTCCCAAAAAGTGTTCCAAAAGCTTGCTTACTGCCCACGCCTCCCAATGTAAGTTTTGCTGCCAATAGCGACGGCTCTAATCGCAAAGCTGAAGACGTGAACTCACAAGGGCATCACCGTAGCATTGGCATCCTGCCGATGATTTCCAAAACTGCGGATTGCAGCTTTCTAGTGATCGGCCACGTGAAATCGCAAGAATATTCCGCCCCCTTTTTCATTCTTCTTCAGTCTTGAACAATAGCTCAATATCCGTTCCATTAATTTCATCAATTTTAAAATAATATAGTTGGCCACCCAGTATTACTGCTTCCGTATCGCCTTTGAGCTTAGATGTATCCACCACTTCCCAATCCGGCATATCCTTTGTATTCGATGCACCAAGCTGAAAAAAACTGTTCGGCTTGTAGTAAGAAAATGAAGCGTGAACTCTATCCCCATCTGGTTTCAGCCGGAGATCAAGCCTATTCCCTAGCCCATCTCGCTGGTCACTAAAACGGAATTGAGCATTGCCATCACAAATCACTGTAACAGTCTTCAACTCCTGGCTTCCGATCCATTTCCCGCCATCTTGTCTGACACGGGACTTGTAAGTGATTTATGAACCCACAATGGTTCATAACCATGCGCGTAAAAAATCAATTTTCGTTCTGAATAAAGTGCTGTGCAAAAGCTTCCATCGTTATAAATTGGAGTTCGAGTTGCAATTTTTGCATTATTCGGCATGTCCAAGCGCCCTATAATCACCTTTCCCTTGCCATGCCACCTGCTTTTAACTCCTGATTGCTCTTCTTTGACTACTGATATGGATTCGTAATCAAAATCGGCGGAATTAATAGCATTTTGTCCGCAACCTGATAGTTGTGCTGCTAATAATACAATAATTATTGTTGTTGTTAGTGGCTTCATTTATTCACCCACCATAGCCGCTACTGGCTTACTGGGTCAATGGTGGAGAATACCAGAAAACTAGAAATTGAGCTACAACTTCCCCCTCTTGCGTGATATGTCGCTGTAAACAGACCAAGAATTTCTGGTTAAAAATAAAATTGGCAAAACAAGTTTCTACGTTAACGCTTCACTGTTTAACATCCTCGTCGCACGCACTACGCCAGATTCTTCAAATGAAAGAACAGCGTAGAATCAGCGTGATGATTACCGCAGTTGAGTGAGGCTGCGTGGAGTTAATGTTACAAAGCGTAGCGAAAAGATTATCATTTGTCGCCCTCGCCACCATCATCGTCTAGTTCTACTTTGACAGGTTTCCTCATGAATGAGCTACCCATTTCCAAGGTGTCATAACCTTCGCTTAAGGATTGTATAGACCATGGAGTTCTGACACCTTTTTTGACGGGATACTGACTACTATCGTCACCATATTTAGCTGCAATTTTCCACACGTTAAATACATAGTCCGTACCGCGGGCATCGACGTGGCACTCCGCACAATTTTTCAAACGTCCGCTTGTGAAGTTCGTCGTCTTATCCGCTCGTTTGATTGATGTGCCAATAAGAGAATCAACGGCTCGCTTAGTTCTCTTATCGCTAATTCCTAATATGGGCATTTTCACCCTACAGTCAGTAAAAAATGTAGGCGATACATGGTAGGGTTGCTTGGTCAGGCGTTTTAATTGACGATATTGGTGGTAGAATGAAAAGGCTGAACTTTTAAGTTCTGTTTCAGTCTTTAATCTGCCAGCTGAAGCAGTTTCATCGAGATGCAATATGGTAGTAACCGCACTTGCACCCAGTATAGCTACTCGTTTGAAGCCAACTCCGAAAAGGTAATCTCGAAGATCCCTAGCCACCTGTTTCTCTTCACTGGGCTTCAGTAGGTTTTTATGAAAGGTCATCACAATCAGATCCTTTTTTGACAGTCTTTTCAAAAAAACATCAGCTTCATCATGAGTGAAATCTCGGGACTTTAGACTGTTGCCCTCTCTGGTCCTAATCCCAATATCAAAGGTTCTCGTAGAAGGGTAATAATACGCTTTAAAATCCGCATCTGGAAGTTTCGCTAGCACCGAATCAACACCCAAATTTATAACTCCCTCATTCTCGGATAAGGCAGTGCCCAAAAATCCTACAATTAACAATACGACCACTCCTGCCGCGACTATAAGCCTCATCTTCATAACCGCGATTCTAACAGTTACGGCCTTACCCGGTCAATAGCGAAGAGAAAAAGATCAGGAAACTATTCTTGGAATCTATCCTGAAATTGGAGGTCAAAGGTTCACCGGTTGAGACAATCGTAGATCGCGAAAACTCCAATACGGGTTTCTGTTTTGCAAGCTCTCCACAAGACTCTCTGAAGCCTCCCTTCAAGATCACCATCGCCATGCAGCTTTGATCACCCTTATTCTTATACTTGTTGAAGTATTCTTGATTTCAAGAACTGCCCCCCTCGACTTCAACCTTCCTCCAATGATCCTAAGTTTTTTATTCTGACCCTACCTGCGCGGATGTGTCGATCACTGATATTATGTTCTCAATTTTTCTAATCCACAACATCAACGTATGGCTGATTCTTTTTGTAGAGGTCTAATCGTTTCACAAGCTCCCCTCGTTTGATTTGAGTATCAGAAAGCGCAATCGCCTTTTCTTGGGTCTTAACAGCAAGTTTAAATTCTCCTTTCGCTGCGTAAGATGCTGCCAGAGTGTCTAGGATGCTCGGGCTGGGTGATCCCAACATCTTGACTGCTTGAGTCGCCAAGGTCACGCTACGGACACCGTCTCGAATTTTCTTGTTCGGTGTTGTCGCGAGAAGCCAGGCAAAATCGTTCAAAACTGCAGGCGACTCCGGTCGTAGCTTTAGTGCAGCTTCAAAATCTGAAACCGCGGTAGAATCATCTCCATTTTTTTGATGTGACGTGGCCCGGTAGAGAATATAATTGGCGCGTATCTCCACTGGCACCCTAGCGTCTAAGATCACTCGTGAAAAATCGGCAATCGCTTTTTTGTGATCTCCAGCTCCGGCCAAAGCGCGTCCACGCCATCGGTATGCTATATTTGTTGATTCAGGATTGAGCCGCAACGCTTCGTTAAAATCTTCCACTGCTCTACTGTAGTCACCGCTTTCAAGTGCTGCCCAACCACTGCCTATCGGCCCTGCTATGGTATACTTCACTTTGAAATCAACTGTAGAGTCAGCTTCTTCATTCAATCCTACGCTCAGCAAAGTATCAATCGTTGGGCACGGATGGACAAACCAATCACCTTTTATTCGAACTACCAGAGTTCGATTCAAAAATCGAGATTCATCATGAAGGAACGCCCCAATGTCCACAAACATAACATCATCAAAGTCGTGGACAGCATATCCATACGATCCAGGGCCATTCCTGGTCAAAAACCTAGCGGCAAATACCTTTCCGAAGGCTTTCGGGGTCTTTGGATGAGGTGCACTCCTTGTTTTTTCCTCTTCAGTGCCGGCGACTATTTTATTCAGGAACGCGTTATATTTATCGCCGATTTTTCCACTGCCATATCCGAGCAGACAGGTCTTCTTTAACAGATCCACATCACTATTTATAAATGCTCGAACCAAATCGCAAGCAGCCCCTTCTGGTGTGGCTTTCCCAGTGGGGAACCCATCGTTGCCAACAATAATTTCAGCCTTGCTCTTCTCATTCTGCGCATGCACTGAAGTCAGAAGAGAAAAAATGGATAGTAGGACAGCTATTGTTTTCATAATGTAATACCTGGTATTAGTTTTTAGGGAAGGCAATCTTGCTGCGGAGCCTGTAGCCCTTTGAAATGGGTGAGATTTGGGGGCTCGGCGTGCACGTAGTGAAACATTGAACCTGCCCACAACTATTTGACGGACTAATGATCAATCCTGTTTCTTGCCCAAGCCCTGAATGAACTTTCTCAACACCTGTTCGGGACAGAGGCGATAGTTGCGGTGCCCTTCTTTGCGAAAAAATGATCTTAGTTCGGCTTTGGTGACGACAAAATCAACTCTCTCAAACACGGCAATCACATCTTCGTCGCGCATTTCCAAGGCGATGCGAAGTTTTTTGAGGATCTCGTTATTACTAAGAACAGGCAGTGGCTCAGGAACGGTGCCGTCGGGGCGAGCTCCGCGCTTTTCAATAATCAGCCCATCCAAAAAACGACAAAGCACCTCATCTGACATAGCTTTGCAGCCCTGCTCTTCCTCTCGTTTCAGCCAGCAGCTCACCTGCGATCGGCTTGCTTCCAGCCCTGTTTTACTAATGATCTCAGCCACTTTTGTATCGTTGATGTCCAAAGCATGGCGCAAGCGGCGCAAGATGTCATTATTCGTCATGAGAGTGTTCCTTTTTGAAAGAGTATGAAATATACATACCATGGCGCAGCTATGAGAAAGGTAAACTGTTAGATCAAGCGAATCTCAATCCTGTAGGGTAGAAAATACCTAATCTCACCTATACTTCTTGATTCAAGGACGGACATTTTATTGCTGAAAGTTACCGGGCGCAAGCTGTCCACCTACACTCGATCATCTCAGATAGTAGTGGCTTTATTTACAAAACAAGCAGAAGATGCACGATTATAAAAAATCACACTATACGACAAAAGGAACTTTAACCACAGATGTCGCCGATTTGCGTAGATGTTCCTGTGTTTTTTAGATTGTAATTAATACGATCCCTATCAAATCCCCTTCTTTTAAGTTTTAGTTTCTATATCTGCTGTGTAAAATCTGTGCCATTTGACTCCGTCTATCTACGCTTCGCTCCGGTTGCAGTTCCCTTCTTTCTCTGAAAAATGTCGTGTAAAATGATGAAAAATAATAAAATTTTTAGCGGTATCATCAAGGCTTTGTTCGTCATGCTGATACTATTAGTTTGGCAAGAAAACAGCTGCTCACAGACTACTTGGACTGGGGCGGTCGACGATAAGTGGCAGGACGCTGGCAACTGGGGATCAGGATTGCCCGCAGCAGGGGTAAGCGCATTCATTAATAACAATGATGCGGTTGTATTGGATTCAGGCGTGGCAAGCACCCAGTCCTTATTAGTCAGCGGTTCTTCTATGCTTACAGTCAGCAATGGTGTGATATTGAGCGCTAACAGATCTTCGGTCGGGGGAGGCCCCTTATCTACAGATTCCTTTCTGACGATCAATGGAACGGGAAGCTTAGTAACCATCTCGTTTCCATCTTCTGCGCTACTTATTGGCAAAGGCTCCACCGCCATTGACACCACTGGCACGGTGACCGTGGAGAACGGGGGAGAATTGCGCCTATTGAATGGATTGACTGGATACGTTTCTCTGGGGGGAGACAACGCCATCAATCCCACCACGGGAGTGAGCACTGGCAAGCTCATCATCAACGGAACTGCAGGAAGTCGTGGAGTGATGCAGTTTCGACAAACGAGAACTAGTGACGATTTTGGCATCATCGAATTCGATGGCGGCATCTTGCGAGCGGCAGGCAATGAGTCTGATTTTTTCCAAGTCGATGCTCCGGGAACCTTAACGGTGACTCTTAAAAGCGGCGGCGGTTTCATCGACACCAACGGTTTTGATATCGGTATCGATGAATCCATCACCGGCACTGGAGCCTTGACCAAGCAAGGCCTTGGCACCCTCACTCTCTCGGGGACTAGCAGCTACTTAGGAGGCACAACCGTGCAGGCTGGCACACTCTCTTTGGCTCACAATAATGCGGTCGGAAGCGGAGCGATCACCACTACCGGAGCATCGATCATCGACTACGCCACCGGCGTCACCATCGCCAATCCCATCGTTCTCAACTCCAACGGCACGCAAGTGCAAGTCAACACTGGCAGTGCCACGCAGTCCGGTGTCATTAGCGAAACTGGCGGTGCACGCGCATTGGAAAAGATCGGCGCGGGTGCGTTGGTTCTTTCTGGTAACAATACTTACAGCGGCGGCACAACTTTGAGCCAGGGCACCCTGGTTGTAGGTAACAACAACGCTCTCGGTAGCGGCGCGCTGACGATCGGAAACAACACCACCCTCAGCACCACCTCTCCCCGCCGCATCACTAATGACATCCTGCTCAACGGAAACTTTAACATCTTTCCTGGCGGAACCGTATTCAATAGCACCGCTTTTGAACTCGACGGCAATATGGATCTTGGCGGTGGTAACCGTGTCATCACCAATACGATGAACTTCAATGCCACCGAATCCGGCCAGGTCAGTATCGG
>JAKISY010000030.1 GCA_021648365.1 Verrucomicrobiales bacterium | reverse complement strand
AGCCAGAAGCCGATTGGCCCGCCTGTAATAACACGACTCCACTGGCACTGGTCGCTTCAAGGGTATTGGTCGCTGTATCTTCCACCAAACCCGTGCGGATATTGATGTCTCCATACACCTCCGCCAAGCGAGCAATCGATTGTGTTGTCCGATTCTCTCTAGTAGCCCAGTTGAACGCAAACCTGCGATCAAAACCATCACCTGGAGTCAGTGACGTTCCATTTGGCGGAGGGTTCGTTCCTCCGGTCACGATCCCCTCACCATCATTAACTCCGCCAGCTCCCGCGCCAGGCAAATCATCCCTGCGCTGCCAACTGCGATCCCAAGTCCCAATGACATAGGCACCGTGTCCTATCTTGGCATAAGACCCAGTTCTAGCATCTGCGGCTCTCATGATCAGTGCCCCACGCGCTTCGATATTGATATCAGCTCCTGCTATAGCATTGCCAAAAGCTCCACCCTTGTCGGTCAAATCCTGCGATACTCCCGCCCCCATTTCAGGTAGATTGTTACCGATGCCACTGCTGCCACCCGCAGTGCCATCCAAACTTCTCCACCACCAGTTGCTATAATACTCACTTCCCATACTATCTTCGTAAGCCAAAAAGGTAGTAGCACGAACTCCCGTGCTATCAAACAGCCTCACTCCCACCTGTCCGTTTACGGTCACCTCATTCACTCCCACCAGACCAATCAAAGGATCCCCATCATGAGCAGCATGAGCAACGGCTATCTCGTCTCCATAAATAGTCATCATAGGTGTGCCAGCTGCATAAGTGAACGTATTTCCCGCTTCATCTTGCACAGCAACTCCCGCACTATCTACAACTTGCTCTCCTCCCGCGTAAACAGCAGGATTAACGTTACCATAATTATCAAAAATAGGATCGCCTGCTGCGTAGGTAGCTGCTACCCCACCCCCATCTAGCACTGCATTACCATTCGCATCCAACACCGCTTCACCTCCAACATAAAATCCACCAGTAGCTTCACCAATGATCGCAAGAGTTGGTGCGCCAGCTACGTAGGTCGCTGCTACCCCACTCCCATCTAACACAACATCGCCGTTCACGTCAAGAACCGCTTCACCTCCAGCATAAAATAAAGGATTTGTTAGGACAGTGCCCGTAATCCCTAATTGCGGATTCCCCGTCCCATAAGTGGCCTGTGTGATCCCGTCGGCAAGGAAAATGGCATCACCATTAGTATCAAACATCAACGCACCCGCCCCATATTTTGCTATACCGAAGTCAGTCCCAAATCGATTCTCTCCATCTCCAACATAAAACACCGTGCCTTTATCCCTGAACCCCAACTGAGCTCTGTAATTACTTCCAGCCGAAGAACCTATTAATATAACATTATTTGCCGCCACATTGGTATTGCCATAGCGAGATCCCACATCCACCGCCCGGTTATTCGCTGCGTCGTTGATATACACATTGCCGAAGTTGCCACCCGGTCCACCGCCGAACCTACCTGCCACACCACCATTAGCTCCGTTGACATAAAAATTCCACGCATCCTCGGGGTTACCTCCAGTCCAATAGTCATCACTATTACCCAAAACACCATCTACACCAGCATCCCGTGCTCCAAGAATGGCATCACCCTCCGAACCTGTCCAACCAGCAATAATATTGATCGATCCATCCCCCGCTGTCTGCACGCTATTAAAAAATCTCACGTCTCCAGAAGCAAAAATGCCCAAACTGGCGCTGGTGTTCCACAGCACTGCTGTATTGCTATTATCTTGAACAACACTTTCAAAAATAATATCTCCTGTGCCTCCATCACTATTATCCGTCGCTATGATCACGTCAGTGTTAGACCGCAACAAACCATTCAGCGTAGATATAAGGAGATCTGCACCCGTGTCTCCCACTGTGATATCACCTGGATCAAACAGCACCATTCCTCGATCGCCGCTAAGTGAGGATACTGCGAACTCTCCCGTCACTTTTAAATTCCGCTTGCCTGATACTTCCACAAAACCACCACGCCCCACTTCACCCAAGGCTCTAGCAATGATCTCTCCCCCAAACAAAGTATCTCCATCCGACCAGACTACTATCGTTCCCGCGTTTCCGGTATTGATCGCATCCGCTCTCAAAGTCGCCAGTCCTCCCACTATCGTCAATTCTGAATTGCGTAGATTCTCATTGATGCCCTGAAAGCCACCACCCACATTGATCTGACCTCCGCCAGTCAGCCCACTCACATCCATGCTCGACTGCACTGCTACCACTACGTTACGTCCTGTCACATTAGCTGTTCCACCGTTGCCCACATTGCCCAAGGCGGTGATCGTGCCTGCCATCCTGGTATCTGCCGCAGCATCTATGCTCACCAAACCGCCTGTCGCGCCATCGGCATTCATCACCGCATTCGATCCCACATTCACATCACCCGCTCCGGTCGCGGTGATCACTCCACCAGCTCCCGTGACACCAGCTGCGTTGATCGTGCCATTCAAATTCACTGCTCCATTAGCATCCTCGCCGAGGATCACCACGCTGCCACCGTTGACTGCGCCACCTACGTCGATCACTGATCCTAAAGCTGCGTTGATCGTGCCTCCCTGCATGCTCACCAATCCGCCGTTCTGACCACCTGTTGCGGTGATGCGTCCAGTATTGGTCACGCTCAATACACTGCTAGGATCGCCTAGCACCATCACACTTCCCCCGTTGCCCGTGCTGCCGTTAGCGCTCACGGTGCCGCCGATGGTCACCGCCTGCGTATCCTCTGCGGAACCGATTAAAATGGTGCCGCCGTTGACGCCGTTAGCTGTCACTTCCGCGCCTTGCGCTACATTGATCACTTGCCCGATCATCACTACATCGCCACCGTTAGTATTGCCAATGCCGTTGGTTGATACTACACCATCAAGGATGCCGACGTTGCTACCAGGTCCACCGTCGATCATGATGAATCCACCGCTGCCGTCGACATTGTTGGCTTTGATCTCGCCGGTGTTTTCTATATTGCCACCAGTGGTGCCATCCGCACTGCGCGAAGTCAGCATCACCCGTCCGTTGATGGTTTGGGTGCCCGTCGCGCGAATCATGCCTGAATTGTTGATCGCCAGCGCATAGACATTGCCGTGCGCTTTAAGCTCTGCTGCCGCACCCGTGATGCTACCCGAGTTATTGATCCCCGTTTGCGCGCCTACGCCAGGTGCCATGATCGAGATTTTGTTCTCACCTTGGGCATGCACGACGATGTTGCCGCCTGCTCCCAATGCTACGACGCCATCCGGCGCACCGATGATGCCTGCATTGTCGATGAAATTACCTAACAGGATCACATCGCCACCTGCTGACATGATCGTTCCGTAGTTAGTCACCCCTGCAGCCGTCGTTCCTAAAAAGGAATCGTCCATACCATTCATGAAGTCTCCATCAGCGATGTCCAGAGTCGAAAGCACCACACCGCCAGCAGCATCAACCACCCCGCTCGAGGTCACTATGATGCCGTTCTGATTGACCACGATCACTTTACCATTAGCACTGAGCATACCCGCGATCACCGAAGGGTTGCCGCTGACCACTCGGTTCAATACCGCCGCCATTTGGTTCGGTTGAATGAACTGCGTCGTTTCGCCTGCACTGATCGAGAAGTTTTGCCAGTTGATGATCGCCTTGGGGCTGTTCTGGATGATCTGCAAAAATGCCGGGTTATTGACATCGGATAGAATCTCCGCCGCTCCATTTGCCACCACACCACCACTTGGATTAGCATGCGCCACACTCGGCATCATCACCAAGCTCGGAAACATCGCCACCAGCACCAATAGCTGTAAGCGAAAGTTAGCTCTCATTTTTTTCATCAATGATGTTTTCATAGTATTTTTCCCTTTCATTAAATTCATCTTTCAAAATCCTTCTTTCCTAAAACACAAATCCGCCCAGACACAGGCCTGACGGTTAGCTTACTCGAATGATTCCTTGAAAATGTCTCTTGTTTTCCAACAATTTCGCAAAGTGTGCTCAATAAAGAGCCGTTTGTAAATACAAAAGAAGCTCTAGTGAGAAAAAAATCCCACTTTTGCGAACTCATCCAAATACAACCAACTTTAAAACCACTCATTCTACCTACTCTTGCCCCCACATTTCACCCTGTGACTTATTTCCTGATTTTTTCTCAATAAGCACAAAAAGACTCGGCGGAGCTCGACCCTCCATTCACCGCCCCCCCCTGAAGGGGCGAGCTCCCGCGAGACCGCGCCCGCACATTCACCCCGCAAACCCGCCGTCCCGTATCGCCCGCACTGCCATCCCTCGCACCTCCACCGCGCACAAGAAGTCTCGGCGGAGCTCGACCCTCCATTCACCATCTCCTTGGAGGGGCGAGCTCCCGCGAGACCGCACCTGGTCACAAATTTAATTTCACAAACACCTTGACTTAAAAGTTCGAAACTGAATAATCGTTAATTGTGAAAGAAAGTAGTCACAAACAACGCCACTATCCCGCAAAACAAATTCGCTTTTCTAATGGCAACGGTTCGACCATTATTTTTGTCACCATCTGCACAAATAATCGCAAAGCTATTCTTGATTCCCCCGAGGTGCATGAGCTGCTAAAAAAATCTTGGCGAAGCGCGCACCTCTGGTCTGTCGGCTGTTACACCATCTTACCTGATCACATCCATTTGTTTTGTTCCCCCGCACAAGAGCATTCTCCCAATCTCAAACACTGGGTCTCCTACTGGAAGTCCCTCGCGACCAAAAACTGGCCATTACCTACCGATAAGCCCATTTGGCAGCGAAACTGTTGGGATCGTCAAATACGTAACAATGAATCATGGCGGACAAAATGGGATTACGTTCGTCAAAATCCAGTTCGTCACGGCCTAGTCAAACATGCAAGCGACTGGCCTTACCTAGGCAAACTCACATCCCTGATCTGGCACGACTCATAGAGCACAAGAAGTCTCGGCGGAGCTCGACCCTCCATTCACCGTCCGTGGAGGGGCGAGCTCCGCCGAGACCGCGCCCGCACATTCACCCCGCAAACCCACCGCCCCGTATCGCCCGCACTGCCGTCCCTCGACCCTCCATCCACCATTCTCGCTAAACCAAAAACGGACGCCCGTAGGCGTCCGTTTCAAATTCAGTCTTGCTGAAGAATCTAGCTAACTTCGCCAACTGCGAAACGCGCGAAACGTCGGATCTGCAAGGTATCGCCAAAATCAGTCGAGCTAGCTTCCAATAAAGCTTTGATCGTTTGATCAGGATCTTTGATGAAACTCTGCTCCAACAAACAAGAACCTTTGTAAAATTTGTCGAGTTTGCCCTCGACGATTTTATCAATGATGTTCTCTGGTTTGCCTTTGACTTGATCTCGGTAAACGTCTTTTTCCTTTTCTACCAAATCAGCAGGCACTTCATCGCGACCGAGGCAGATAGGATTGGATGCCGCAATGTGCAAACAAATATCTTTGCCCAAAGCAGCCAAAGCTTCGTTCTTTTCGGTATCAGCAGATTCACAGCCCAGCTCAAGTAAAACTCCAATCTTACCATCCATGTGGATGTAAGAAGAAACACAGCCAGCCCCTGCAACGGTGTAACGCGCCACATTGCCAATCCCCATGTTTTCACCCATAGAGCCCACTTTGACTTTGACGATGTCCTCGATGCTATCCGCGCCGTTTGGAGTCAGCGCCAAATAGGACTCAAGCGAGTCCACGGCGTCTGCCTGCATGGCATACTGCAAAAGCTCTGCTACAAACGCACGGAAACCTTCACCCTTAGAAAGGAAGTCAGTTTCACAGCCAAGGTCGATCATCACGCCCGTTTTGGCGTCATCGCTGATCGTGGTCGCCACCAGGCCTTCACTGGTTTCCCGCGATGCTTTTTTATCAGCAGCCGCCATGCCTTTTTTGCGCAAGATAATTTCCGCGGCCTCAAGATCGCCGTCCGCCTCTTTAAGGGCGCCCTTACAGTTCATCATTCCTACGTTGGTTTTCTCACGTAGTTGTTTGATCAATTCCAATGTTACTTCAGCCATGATTCAATAATGGTTTAGAGTGAAATAGTGAATTATTTACCGCCAGCAGCAGCGATCATTGGCTCGACCAATTTACGCAAAATCGTGCGGACAGAACGAATAGCATCATCATTAGCCGCAACGGGGTAATCGATGATATCTGGATTAGCATTGGAGTCCACCAACGCGACGATTGGGATACCAATCTTGCGTGCTTCGGCCACTGCGATGGATTCTCTTGCCGAGTCAACGATCACCAACGCATCGGGAGCTTTCTCCATCAAGCGGATGCCATTGAGGTTACGGAACAATTTTGCGCGCTCACGATTGAGTGAAGCCAGCTCCTTTTTCCCCATCTTTTTGAAGTCAGGAGATTTCTCAATATCCTCGAGGTAAGCCATGCGTTGCACACTCTTACGGATGGTCTCAAGATTGGTCAAAGTGCCACCCAACCAACGGTGATTGACATAAAATTGTTTGGTTTCTTCTGCTGCCTGCTGCACTGCCTCTTGTGCCTGGCGCTTGCATCCTACGAAAAGAATTTTTTTGCCTTCTCTCGTCAGTTTTGCTAAAAAGTTAGAAGCGGTTTCAAGTTGCTCCACGGTTTTTCCTAAATCCAACAAATGGATTTTGTTGCGTTCCTCCAGAAGGTAGGGCTTCATACGAGGATCCCACTTCTGTCTTTGGTGTCCAAAATGCACCCCTGCCTCTACTAGTTCTATAATCAATTCTTGTGACATCGCTTTGTTAGTTAGTGCTACCTTTAAGTCAAGGCAGCGCATTGTCTGGTTGTTCGGTTTGACCCGTTGTTGTTTTTTCTCTTACTCTTTGCCCGCCACTCGGCGGCAAAATTATTTCCCCTAAATCTGTAGGGGCGCCAAGTATTGTTCAAGGCTATTGATAAATCAAGGCGCAATCTTCGAGATCGACTAAAAAGCCGATCTCAAAGTTTTACCAAATTTATAGTTAAGCACCTTCCCCTACTTCGACGATCTCCTCCAATTCAAGCTCTTCGTCTCCGTCGTAATCCAAAGGATCTACCGTCTCGATCACTTGAATGTTACGGACATTTTCAAATCCTGTGCCAGCAGGGATCAAGTGACCCATGATCACGTTTTCCTTGAAGCCACGCAACTCGTCGATGCGCCCAAGCGTTGCCGCCTCGGTGAGCACTCGTGTCGTATCCTGGAAGGAAGCCGCAGAAATGAAGCTGTCCGTTTCAAGCGACGCTTTGGTGATCCCTAGCAGAACGGGTTCGCCTTCAGCAGGCTTACCACCCTGATCGAGCATATCGCGATTCATTTCTTCAAAGGTGGTTTTTTCAACCTGGTCTCCCCAAAGGAAGGTGGTATCACCCGGATCCGTGATTTTGATCTTACGCAACATCTGACGCACAATGATCTCGATGTGTTTATCATTGATCTCCACACCTTGCAGACGGTAAACGTCCTGCACATTGTTCACCAAATGCTCCATCAGCTCGTGGGGTCCTAGGACCTCCAAGATTTCCTGACTGGTTACCGAACCTTCAGTGAGCTGTTGTCCCTTAGTGACCAAATCGCCCTCTTGCACTAGGTAATGTTTACCCAAAGCAATCAGATGCTCTTCTTGTTCGCCCGTTTCAGGATCAGTCACGATCAACTTACGTTTGTTACGCACCGTGCCACCCAATTCGACCACCCCAGCGATCTTAGCGATCTGCGCAGCGTCCTTAGGTTTACGAGCTTCGAACAACTCCGCCACACGTGGTAAACCACCTGTGATGTCCTTCGTCACCGACACTTTACGTGGCGTTCTAGCGAGCTGTTGACCCGCTTTGACCTTCTTGCCCTCTTTCACAGAAAGGTGAGCTCCAGTCGGGATCGAGTAACTCGCGAGGACTTCTTTGGTTTTGGAATCGACCACTACCAACTGCGGATGCAAGTCTTCTCTATGCTCGATCACCACATGACCTTTTTTGTTGGTTTCTTTATCCAACTCAGTCTCGATCGTGATGCCTTGAATCATATCGCGGAACTCAATGGTTCCAGCCTTCTCGGTAATAATCGGCACATTGTAAGGATCCCATGTCACCACCGTATCGTCTTTTTTGATAGCTGCGTTGTCTGCGTGATGCAGAACTGCGCCTACCACCACATCGTGTGATTCGATTTCGCGACCATCCTTGTCGTGAATCGTGATATTACCCGTTTTGTTCAATGCAACAAATGTGCCCTCAGTGGTAGCTACCACTTTCAGCGCATTGTAGTGCAGTTGACCTGCGCCCTTTGCTTTGACAATCGGCTGTTTGAAAGACTGCGTAGCCACACCACCCACGTGGAATGTACGCATCGTCAACTGTGTGCCCGGCTCACCGATACTCTGCGCAGCGATGATACCTACAGCTTCACCAATCTTAGACGGCTCGTTAGTAGCCAAGCTCATGCCGTAACAGGTAGCACAACAACCACGGGGCGATTCGCAAGTTAAGACCGAGCGAATTTTCAAGCGCTCATGACCAATATCTTCCAGCTTCAATGCCACGTCCTCGTCGATCAACTGACCGGCTTTGACGATCACCTTTTTGCCATTGACCACTTTCTCTGCAGAACTACGACCATACACACGGGTCTTCAAATCCACCGTCTCTTCATCGCCTTCGTAGATCGATGCCACCACAATACCGTTGACCGTGCCACAATCGTCCTCGGTGATGATCACGTCCTGTGACACATCCACCAGTTTACGAGTCATGTAACCCGAGTCAGCCGTTTTCAGCGCTGTATCGGCCAAGCCCTTACGAGCTCCATGCGTCGAGATGAAATACTCAAGCACCGTCAATCCTTCGCGGAAGTTTGAGGTGATCGGACGCTCGATGATTTCCCCCGAAGGTTTTGCCATCAATCCACGCATACCCGAGAGCTGTTTGATCTGCTGACGGTTACCACGTGCACCAGAGTCCACCATGATGAACAAGGGACTTGGCATATCTTTGCCATCGTTGTAATCGATCGTTCTGAACAAATCTTTAGTGATCTGGTCACCCGCGTGAGTCCAAATATCGACCACTTTGTTGTATCGCTCTTTATTGGTAATGATACCTGATTGATACTGCTTGTTAGACTTAGCCACTTCAGCAAAAGCTATTTTGAGCTCAGCTTTTTTGCTTTTAGGGATCACCATGTCGGTGATGCCGATCGAACAACCTGAACGAGTAGCCTCTTTGAACCCAAGCTCCTTCATGAGATCCAAGGCCGCTGCAGTGCGATCCTTACCCGCCATCTTGTAAGAACGCCAGATGATTTCGCCCAACTGCTTCTTAGCGATCGAGGTATTCACAAAGCCGATTTCATCTGGCCAAATTTCGTTAAAACGAACACGACCTGGAGTCGTGATGATCACTTTGGATTCGCGATCACCAAAATACGCATCGCCATCTTTTTTGCCGTAATCAGGATTACGCAAACGCACCGCATCGTGCATGTCGATCGCGCGGTTAGCGATGGCGAATTCAACCTCGCTGGTATCCGCAAAAAGCGACAACGCTCTTACTTTACGCTCGGTATCTTCATCATCTTTACCACGCACAGGAATCTGGCGTGTGTAAGTCAGGAAATAACAACCCAAGGCAATGTCCTGCGAAGGAGTCATCACCGGACGACCACTCGAAGGTGTGAAAATGTTATTTGGCGCCAGCATCAACAGACGCGCTTCCATTTGCGCTTCCACCGACAAAGGCACGTGAACCGCCATTTGGTCACCATCAAAGTCAGCATTGTAAGCAGTACAAACCAGCGGATGCACGCGAATCGCTTCACCCTCGATCAACACTGGGTCAAAAGCCTGAATCGACAATCTATGCAAAGTGGGCGCACGGTTGAGCATCACAGGATGACCAGTGGTCACTTCTTCTAAGATATCCCAAACCTCCGTCGTCTTACGCTCAATCAACTTCTTAGCACTACGCACAGTGTGCACATAGCCCAGCTCTTTGAGGCGACGAATGATGAATGGTTCGAACAGCACCAATGCCATTTTTTTAGGCAAACCACACTGACTCAATTTCAAATCTGGTCCCACCACAATCACCGAACGTCCAGAGTAATCGACTCGTTTACCCAGCAAATTCTGACGGAAACGACCACCTTTACCCTTGAGCATATCGCTCAAAGACTTCAGCGCACGGTTACCCGCTCCAGTCACAGCACGACCGTGACGTCCGTTATCAAACAACGCATCCACAGCTTCTTGCAGCATACGCTTTTCGTTGCGAATGATCACATCCGGAGTTTTCAGCTGCAGCAAGTTTTTCAGACGATTGTTACGATTGATCACCCGACGGTAAAGATCGTTCAAGTCAGAAGTAGCAAAACGCCCACCCTCTAGAGGCACCAAAGGACGTAGATCCGGTGGCAACACAGGCAACACATCGATGATCATCCACTCAGGACGCGTATGCGATTGAGCAAATCCCTGAGCAAGCTTCAAGCGTTTTGCCAATTTTTTACGCACCTGCTTCGAGCGAGTCTTCGTCATCGCTTCCTCAAGCTCGACGATCTCTTCAGCTAAATTCACTTGCGACAATAAATCCTGAATCGCTTCAGCACCCATGCCCGAACGGAAGCTGCCTTCGCCGTATTCGTCTTCGGCTTCGCGATGCTCCAGTTCCGTCAGCAATTGACCTTTTTCCAAAGGCGTATTGATCGGATCGGTCACGATGTAATCTTCGTAATAAATCACGCGCTCCAACTGGCGAGCACTCATATCGAGCACCAAACCAATGCGAGATGGCATACATTTGTAAAACCAAATATGCGAAACCGGCACCGCCAGCTCGATATGCCCCATGCGCTCACGCCGCACACGAGAGAGAGTCACCTCCACTCCGCAACGGTCACAGACCATTCCTTTGTATTTGATGCGTTTGTATTTTCCGCAAGTACACTCCCAGTCTTTGGTCGGCCCAAAGATACGTTCACAAAACAAACCGCCTTTTTCGGGTTTGAATGTGCGGTAGTTGATAGTTTCCGGATTCTTGACTTCGCCGCTACTCCATGAGCGCACCGTATCCGATGCTGCCACAGTGATTTGAACAGAGTCAAAGCTCTCTTCTTTTTTTTCTAGGCCGAAGATTTCGTCGAGGTGCGATTCTGCGCTCATAACGATAGTTGTGTGAGATGAATGATTGAGTGAGTGATTAAAATAGTTAAAACAGATCAGTTATGCAGAGATACTATCATCGAGGAAGTCCCCGATAGCATTTCCCGCCTTACCGACCGCGACATTAAGACCTAAGCTTTGCATTTCCTTGATCAAAACGTTGAACGATTCTGGAGTGCCCGCATCCAGGGTATTATCCCCTTTAACGATAGCTTCATAAATCCGTGTTCGTCCTTGCACGTCGTCAGACTTAACTGTCAGGAGTTCCTGCAAGGTGTAGGCTGCGCCATAAGCTTCGAGCGCCCACACTTCCATTTCCCCAAAACGCTGACCACCATACTGAGCTTTACCGCCCAATGGTTGTTGCGTGACCAGAGAGTAAGGTCCAACCGCACGAGCGTGGATCTTATCTTGAACCAAGTGACCTAGCTTCAGCATGTAGATGTAGCCTACCACGATATCTTGGTAGAAAGCTTCTCCTGTCCGTCCATCATAGAGCGTGGACTTACCATTGAGACCGATCCAGGAGTAACCTTCTTTAGCTTTCGCTTCTTTAAGATACTCCATGATCCGTTCCTCTTTGATCCCGTCGAACACTGGCGTAGCCACCTTGAAGCCGAGCGCTTTAGCCGCAACCCCTAAGTGAGTCTCCAAAACCTGTCCCACGTTCATTCGACTCGGCACCCCGAGTGGGTTCAAGCAAATGTCCACTGGCGTCCCATCATCGAGGAAAGGCATGTCCTCTTCAGGCACGATGGTAGCAACCACCCCTTTGTTTCCGTGACGACCAGCCATCTTGTCACCCACGCGTAATTTGCGTTTTTTGGCGACATAGACTTTCACATGTTTGATCACACCGGAGTCGGCTTCTTCACCACTCTCCAAGCGATCCAACTGACGTTCTCGATCCAAATCGATTTCAGCGAATTTAGCTTCAAACACCGCCACGATTTCAAAGATCTTATTGCGGATCGGACTAGGGTCAATTTCGATATTATCGTAAACCGCAGCCAGCTTGCGTAACAAAGTTTTTGTGATCTTACGATTCGCAGGAATGATGATCTCACCAGTCCTTTCATTGACTACATCCAAGGGAATCTTTTCTCCCAACAAAATGTCAGACAATTTGTCCGTCAACTGATCGGTCAACTCTTCACGCCCTTTGCGATGTGTTTCCACGATCTGCTTCTGTTGCTTCTGAATCTCTTTCGGATCGAGTTGCTCGTCTTCAGGAATACTGCGTGTAGTCACTCGCACGTCCATCACGATACCGACACAACCTGAAGGCACTCGCAATGAGCTGTCTTTCACATCAGCTGCTTTTTCACCAAAGATAGCACGTAGCAATCTCTCCTCCGGAGCCAACTCTGTCTCGCTCTTTGGCGTGATTTTACCCACCAAGATATCTCCAGGAGCCACCTCGGCACCCACACGGATCACTCCGTCTGGCCCCAGATCGCTCAAAGCTTCCTCGCCGACATTTGGAATATCCCGAGTGATTTCCTCAGGACCCAATTTGGTGTCACGAGCATTGATATCGAAAACCGAGATGTGAATAGAGGTGTAAACATCCTCCTTAACCACACGCTCCGAGATCACAATCGCATCCTCAAAGTTATAACCGTTCCACGGCATGAACGCCACCAGCACATTTCGCCCTAGAGCTAACTCGCCATCTTCGGTGTTCGGTCCATCTGCCAACACGGTGCCAAGCTTCACTTTCTGACCACGATCCACGATCGGCTTCTGATTGATGCAAGTGCCTGAATTGGAACGCATGAATTTGCGCAATGGGTAAACGTAACAACCCTTTTCAGGATCGCCCTTCAACTTAGCCGGGTGAGTCAAGAACTCAGCTTCCGTAAATGGCAGCACCCCATCTGGAGTCACCACGATCACCTCAGCCGAAGCCGCAGCCACAATGCCAGGACCTTCCGATACGACCACCGCACGTGAATCCTCTGCCACACTGCCCTCAACTCCCGTTCCCACTAACGGAGATTCGGAGATCAACAATGGCACACCTTGGCGCTGCATGTTAGAGCCCATCAGCGCCCGGTTAGCATCATCGTGTTCCAAGAAAGGAATCAAACTCGCCCCCACCGAAACCAACTGTTTCGGAGAAACGTCCATGTAAAGAGAGTCCTTAGGATCCACCTCGATAAAGTCGCCACGATAACGAACCGTGATCAGCTTATCAACAAAGTCACCCTTTTCGTCAATGATGTTATTAGCCTGAGCAATCTGGTAGTTCTCCTCCTGATCCGCAGTCAAATACTCAATCTTTTTCGTCGCTACACCGTTAATAATCCTACGGTAAGGCGTTTCGATAAATCCGAAGTCATTGATCCGAGCAAAGCTACTCATCGAGTTGATCAAACCAATGTTTGGCCCCTCGGGAGTCTCAATCGGACAAATACGGCCATAATGCGAAGCGTGAACATCTCGCACTTCAAAACCAGCACGATCTCGATTCAAACCGCCGGGTCCAAGAGCAGAAAGGCGACGTTTGTGCGTCAACTCAGCCAGAGGATTGATCTGATCCATGAACTGCGAGAGCTGCGAACGACCAAAAAAGTCACGCACCACCGCACTCAGAGCTTTAGGGTTCACCAACTTAGATGGAGTCATGCCATCGATGTTGATATCGAACATCGTCATACGCTCTTTGACCAAGCGCTCGGTACGAGCAAGTCCCACACGACATTGATTGCCCAACAGTTCACCCACCGCACGAACACGGCGACTTCCCAAGTGATCAATATCATCGAGCACACCCTCACCGCGCTTCAAGTTGAGCAGGTATTTGAGTGATGCCAAAAAGTCCTCTGGACGCATCGTGCGGTCCTTGTGCTCGTCTCCCAATACCAACTTCTGGTTGATCTTGTAACGACCTACGCGAGTGAGGTCATATTTCTTAGGATCGAAGAATAAACGCTTGAGCAAAGCACGCGCATTTGCCACCGTCGGCGGATCACCTGGACGCAAACGACGGTAAATATCTTTAAGAGCTTCCTCTTCGTTGCTAGCAGGATCTTTCTTCAAAGACTTGATCAACACATCTTCGTGAGACGCCTCGATCACATTCACCACTTTAGTTCCTAACTCTAGCAACTGATCCACCACACCTTGTGTGAGTGGTTCAAAAGCTTTCGCCACGATGAGCTCATCATCAAGGATGTCATCGTAAAGCACTTTAGAGTTCAACAAAGCTTCGTCCATTTTGGACTTGAGCTTCATTTTTTCCACATCGTAGAACTCCTTCACAATGTCGCCATTGGTAGGGTAGCCGATCGCACGCAGGAAGGTCGTAGCCAAAAACTTACGACGACGACGACGACGATCCAAATAGACATGCAGCAAGTCATTGGTATCGAACTGCACTTCCAACCAAGAACCACGATCTGGAATGATACGGAAACCAAACAAAACCTTACCATTCAAATGCAAGCTCGTCTCAAAACACACACCAGGTGATCGGTGCAACTGACTGACCACCACTCGCTCAGCGCCATTGATCACAAAAGTTCCACGACGAGTCATCAGTGGGATCTCGCCCATGTAAACTTTCTCTTCCTTAGTCGGCCCCTCTTTGTCTTTCAGAATGAAAGTCACATAAAGTGGTGCGCTGAAAGTCTCACCATCACGTAGAGACTCCAAAGAAGTCAACTTAGGTGGTCCCACTTCATACTTCGAAAAATTCAAGGTGAAGTTCTCATCGTAACTCACGATAGGAAATACCTCCTCAAATACAGATTGCAAACCGCTGCTCTTACGTTCGTTCTCTGCAACATCCTGCTGCAAGAATTCATCATAAGATTTCAGCTGAATTTCAATCAGATTCGGTGGCTGAATCACTTCTTTGATTTTTCCGAAATAGAGTCTTTTTGACATATCGCGCTAGGTTTGGGTCGGTGACTTGTAAATAACCGCTCTCAGAACCAACTATTCAGTGGTTTTGAGCCGGATTAGGCTGTTGTTTTTTCTATAAGAGAAAAGACAACAAAGCCTGACTGCTCATCGAGCAATCAGGATTTGGCGTCCTCTACTCACCTGCATCTATTCGGCAGTCGACGCCCCTCTTAAAGAGGAAAGTCGAAGCTACCGATAAATGAGTGAATTCTTGCAAAATCAAAATAATTTGTGCAATAATCGAGTTTAAATGAATTACTTGAGTTCGATAGTCGCTCCAGCGGCTTCGAATTTAGCTTTCAATCCTTCAGCTTCTTCTTTCGAAGCAGCTTCTTTCAAAGTTGATGGAGCAGCTTCAACAAGTTTTTTCGCATCAGCTAATCCAAGACCGTCAATGTTGCCTCGAACTTCTTTAATCACGGCGATTTTGTTCTCACCGAAAGAAGTCAATACTACGTCGAATTCAGTCTTTTCTTCTGCTGCACCAGCGTCACCAGCGGGACCCGCTACTGCAACTGCTGCTGGAGCTGCTGCGCTCACACCCCATTTGTCTTCCAGAGCTTTCACAAGGTCTGCTACTTCGAGAACGGTAAGTCCGCTCAATTCTTCTACCAATTTATCTGTATCTGCCATTTTTCTAGTGGGTATCGTCGATTTGAAAAGCGCTCCAATATTTAAGGTGCATCGCCATGCTCCCGACAAGGAACCCGGTTTGTTGTTGTTTTTTCTAGCTTACTCAGTGCTTCCTATTAGGATTCTGCAGCGGAACTGGCGCATTTGCACTCGTTCCACTGCTGAGTAAATTTTTCTTAATGTTGAACTTATCCTTGCTCCGCTTTTGCAGCAAAAACTCTTGCCAATGCCGATGCCGGCTCGTTCAAAGTTCTCACCAACTTGGTGCCAGGCTGTAACAGCACTCCAAGCAAAGTCGCTTGCAGAACTTCCATAGGAGGTAACGATGCCAAAGCATCAATCTGCTCTGCATCCAAAGCCGCTCCATCCAATGAACCTACTTTGACGCTAGGCTTGCCATGCTCCTTATGGAAATCTTTCAACACTTTAGCGGCAGCACATACGTCCTGCTCACCTGTGACCAAGGCATTCTGCCCAGTCAACTCAGCGCCGATTTCCTCTGGCAAACCAGCTGTATCTGCAGCGCGTTTAACCAAAGCATTTTTGCTGACATGTATTTCCGCTCCCTTTTCCGCTAAGCTGTTCCTGAGAATCGCAAACTGCGGCACGGTCATGCCTGTGTATTCCGCCACCAAAGTGAAGGGCGAGTTATTGATCCTTTCCAGGATCTCATCGATGATAATTTGTTTATCTGCTTTCATCGTAATATTCCTTTAAATGCCCTATTTCTGATACGGTGTTAACAATACTTTCACTCCAGCGCCCATCGTGGAAGAAATCCCACCTGACACCAAATAAATCCCTTTAGCCGTGACTGGCTTAGCTCCATTGATCGCTTCCAATGCAGCTTCTGTGTTTTCCAACAATTTCTGTTGATCAAAGGATACCTTGCCGACCGGCACCGACACATTGCCGTTTTTATCCAATTTGAAATCCACACGTCCAGCTTTCACCGCTTTCACTGCTGCTGCAGTGTCGTCGGTCACCGTTCCTGTTTTAGGATTTGGCATCAAGCCCCTAGGCCCGAGTTGCCGACCCAATTTACGAACTTCAGCCATCGCGTCAGGTGTCGCAACCACTACATCAAATTCCATGAATCCGCCTTGAACCTTTTTGATCAACTCGTCCATGCCAACAAAATCTGCTCCAGCCTTTTCAGCTGCTGTTGCTGCATCGCCATTAGCGAATACCAAAACCTTGACATCCTTACCGCTACCGTGAGGCAGTGGGCAAGTTCCACGAACCATTTGATCCGACTGCTTAGGGTTCACTCCCATCTTCAATGAAAGCGTTACCGTCTCATCAAATTTCGGTGCTGGCATGCTTTTGACCAAAGCCACCGCCTCTGAAAGAGGGTATAGCTTTTCCTCATCCACCAGCTTGGCGCACTTTTGATATCTCTTACTTCTTTTGTTTCCCATGGTTTTTGTTGCAGTTCAAATGAGCCCCCCCATTGCTGGTTCAACTCTCCTGCTTGTTAGGTTTAATTAAAAATTTCTTAAATCAGCTTAGCTCTTTTACTAAGCGACAATATCAATGCCCATTTGACGAGCTGTTCCTGCCAAAATACGGCAAGCCATTTCCTCATCATTGGTGTTCAAGTCTTCAATCTTGATTTTCACTACTTCCAAAAGTTGTGCGCGAGTCAATGTCGCCACTTTCTCTTTATTAGGCTCTCCAGAACCCGAAGCAATGTTAGCTGCTTTTTTAAGCAAAATCGCTGCAGGTGGCTTCTTGGTGACAAAAGTGAAACTCTTGTCAGCGTAAACCGAAATGACCACTGGCAAAACATCCCCACTCTGCCCTTGCGTCTTAGCGTTGAATTCTTTGCAGAAATCCATGATATTCACACCCGCCTGACCCAATGCAGGGCCTACTGGTGGAGCTGGATTTGCTTGTCCCGCTGGGATCTGCAATTTTAGTGTTTTTGCTACTTCTTTAGCCATTTTTTATCGTCCTTTAAATAAATTCTCTTATCGAAATCAAACGCTCTGCTCATCTAACGATCTGCACGCGTTGTTTTTTTAGCCCTCAGCAGATCAATCTTTTTCAACCTGCCAGTATTCCAAAGGCACTGGAGTTGAGCGCCCGAAAATGTCCACTGATACCAAAAGAGATCCTTTTTCCTGGTCGATCTCCTCCACCACACCCGTCTGCCCCTCAAAAGGACCGTCAGCCACTTTCACCGTATCACCCACTTCAAACTGAATCTTAGGAGTCACTCCCTCTTCACGCTCTTGAATCTGTGAGAGCATGCTCTCCACTTCACTATTGCGCATAGGTACGGGTCGATTTTTTGCTCCAGCAAAATTGATCACCCCCGGTGTCTCTTGGATAAAATACCAAGACCGCTCTTCCAATCGACCATCATCATTAAGTAGATGCATGTTGATCAGAATATAGCCTGGATAAAATTTTCGCTTGGTTTCGATTTTTTTACCGCGACGCACTTCGGATACCGTCTCTGTAGGCACTAAAGCCTCGTAGATAAAGTCAGCCATTTCTTCGCTCTCAATACGACGAGCGATGCTTCTTTGCACCTTCATTTCCTGTCCTGAAAGGACCTGAACGACATACCACTGATCTTTGGGTTCCGGCACTTGCGCCATAACTAAAATTCCTTCTATCAACCGTTAAAAATACTACCCTGAGCGACTTTGCAAACTCCTTCAATCCTAGAAAGAAAACGAAGTCAGCGCCCGCATCACATTCACCATCAGAAAATCTGCTACAGCGATATAACCACCTAGAAGTAAAGTTGCCACCAGAACCACAATCGTTGAATCGATCAACTGCTTGTATTTCTTGAAACCACGCTCCTTAGGATCCCATGGCCAAGTCGCTTTCTGCAACTCAGTCTTGACTTCTCCAAAAAATTTACGCGATTTAGCAAACATGTGAAACTTTCTCCCTTACTGATTAACCTCTATATCTCCGACCTAACACAGACTTCAAAAAACTCAAACGATCACTTTTTTTAAATGGTGGCAGGGTAGGAGGGACTCGAACCCACAACCAACGGTTTTGGAGACCGCTACTCTACCAATTGAGCTACTACCCTTTTCTCCATTATAAGAACTCAAATCTTACGACCCCAGTTCTTTCCCGCATTGGCTCATCACCTCAGCAAGTGAAATTTCTGTTTCTTTTCTATTTGCGCTTATCGAACAAAGCCCCTGACCCATCTAGCGACGGGAAGGGCCTCTGAAATGACTTATCCTCTGCTTCGGCTTTCCTCTACCATGAAGTAGAGAAAAGTCTAGTCAGAGAAAAGCACTCTATTCGTTTATTAATCAAGCAGATCAGCTACGCGACCAGCACCCACGGTCCGGCCACCTTCACGGATAGCGAAACGCATGTGTTTTTCCATAGCAATCGGGTTGATCAGCTCTGCCTCGATCGTGACATTGTCACCAGGCATCACCATTTCCACACCTTCTGGCAAGTTCACCATGCCCGTCACGTCCGTCGTGCGGAAGTAAAACTGTGGACGATAGTTAGCGAAGAAAGGAGTGTGACGTCCACCTTCATCTTTGCTCAAGATGTAAACCTCAGCACTGAATTTTTTGTGCGGAGTGATGGTGCCAGGTTTGGCGATCACTTGTCCACGCTCGATTTCTTCTTTTTTCGTTCCACGAAGTAACAAACCAACGTTGTCTCCTGCACGACCTTCGTCGAGCAATTTACGGAACATTTCGATGTCAGTCACCGTAGTTTTAGTGGTGTCGCGGATACCCACGATTTCCACCTCTTCCATCTTGTGAACGATACCACGCTCCACACGACCAGTAGCCACCGTTCCACGTCCCTCGATCGAGAACACGTCTTCCACAGGAAGCAAGAAATCTTGATCTATTGGACGCTCAGGCATTGGGATGTATTCATCTACAGCCGCCATCAGTTTCATGATGCTTTCTTTGTGCCCCTCATCTCCTTCGAGAGCCTTCAAAGCACTTCCGCGCACGATTGGGATGTCGTCGCCGGGATATTCATACTTGGACAAAAGATCGCGGATCTCCATTTCCACCAAGTCCAACAACTCGTCGTCGTCCACTTGGTCAACTTTGTTCATGTAAACCACCAAAGCGGGGACACCCACCTGACGTGCAAGCAAGATGTGCTCACGAGTCTGAGGCATTGGGCCATCAGCAGCAGATACCACCAAGATACCGCCGTCCATTTGCGCCGCACCAGTGATCATGTTTTTAACATAGTCAGCGTGACCAGGACAATCAACGTGAGCGTAGTGACGTTTTTCAGTCTCATACTCAACGTGTGCCGTAGAAATCGTGATACCACGCTCTCTCTCTTCCGGAGCGGAGTCGATCTCCTTGTAATCTTTCTTCTCAGCAAGACCCAACTCAGCAAGAGTGTTGGTGATTGCAGCTGTCAATGTGGTTTTACCGTGATCAACGTGACCAATGGTCCCGATGTTGACGTGGTCTTTATTTCTTTCGAATGCTTCTTTAGCCATGGTTTCTCAGTTTCAGGTTGTGAAATTATTTCGACTGTTTCAACAGTCACTTGTTACTCGATTCTATCTTACTTTTCCGACCCTTTTATACTCTGGAGCTCTTGATGGGAATTGAACCCATGACCTCTTCCTTACCAAGGAAGTGCTCTACCTCTGAGCTACAAGAGCCTGAATTTTTTCTCGCAGGCAGCAAAACTATTTTTGACGCCCACTTTCTAAAACCCCCGCTCTGATCTCAAAAGAGGCTGGAACCCCCTTAACTCCTACTATTTCAAGGAATTCTCAAGGCCTACCAGTCTCTCAGAAGAGTCAAAATCGCCGCGCAATTTACGCGATTCAAATTTACTGTCAAAATTTATTACCAGATATTTTCATTTAGTTTCATTAGACGCACCTAGACGGTGCGAAAATCCGCCAGAGCCTTCTCCTCCCTCATGAAGCACCTCTGTCAAATAGACAAAAAATTGTGCGCACGATCAAGATCAAATCCCGCCACAGTGTAGCCTTTTGCGCATACTCAAGATTCAATTCAATCTTGCGAGGAATCACCTCTTCGATATACACCTTTTCAGGATCTTCCACCCCAGCAAGCAAGCGCTCCTCGTTCCTAAACTGCAATGTAGCCAAGCCTGTAATGCCTGGCCGATACTGCAATACCTCCCTCTGCCGTTCATCATACAGCTCCACATACCACGGCACCTCTGGCCGTGGACCGACTAAAGACATCTCCCCCTTGAGCACATTCCACAACTGAGGCAACTCGTCGATTTTACTACGTCTCAAAATTCGCCCTAAAGCCGTGATCCGTGGATCGCCCTCGATCGTGAACAAGCGGCCACCATCCACCTCGCCTTCAGCCATCGTTCTGAATTTATAAATACTGAAACGGCTCCCATGTTGTCCCACCCTGAGCTGAGAGAACAAAACCTTGCCGCCATCGCTCACCTTGATCAATACCGCGACTGCTAACAACAACGGCGCGAGTAGCATCAACCCCACAAGGGACAAGGAAAAATCAAATATACGCTTCAAAGCAATCAGTGCAATGTTATGGATTAAGCCTGCAAAGGGTTTTGTTTGGCTTCAAGGCTGAAGCCTAGCAGCAATCAAAACACTCGCTCAGAAATTATCACGAGCCCAAGCCCCCCATCGCTTGATCGCCACGATAGCAGGGTAGCGCTTACCTGGATTCTTTTCGCTCGCTAGCCACTCGATCTCAACCACTGCCATCGTCATACGCTTGCTCGCCAATTTAGTCGTTAAGCCTGAACTGCCAGCCAGCGCCTTCTTCATCTTCACCTCATACCAAGGAGAACTGATCATCGGCACCTGCAAACCCACCTCAACCACATCGTCATACCAAGGATTCTCTTCGGCAGCAACGCCCCCCTGCAACTTCACTAACATGTGGAAAGTTTTTTTCACCCCAGCCTCAGCAGGAGTTCGTAGAAAACTACTCAATCCCGAAGCTGCGATCTGACGATAAAGAATCCAATCCACCTGATACAGGCCCGTGCCCGGGTCCACCACACACCAACGATGCGGCGAATCGTTCTCATTTTCACGCACGTCAAAAACACCATAGTAATAGCCCGTTTCCGAATCCCTTGTAGCCCCCCTAAACATCACCGAACGCACCGTAGTCAGTTCGGGTTTATTGACAAAATACCGCTTCATATCAGCGCTAGCCTCATCTGGGGCTGCCACAAAAGCCAATTTCTCATCCACCGTCGATGCTCCATAAAATCGTCGAATCACGCTCTCCCCTTCTTGACTCAATATCTTCTGTAAAGCAGCATCGCTCTCCCTCGTATGCACCGGGGCCGGCGCAGCATCAGTTGCCGATGCAGCCCCTGCTGAGGCTGCGGGAGAGGCCTGCCCGTCCGCCACGTCACCTGGTGCCAAATTGATCGTAGCTCCTCTTCCTCCCTCCTGAGAAGATCCGTCACTCGAGGCTCGTTCAGCTAGGTATTCCTCAATCTTCCCCCTAAATTCATCGAGCTTCCCATCCACCAGCGCTCTCGCCTCCTGACCTCCCGGAAAAATACTCGGTGCCACAAAAAATAACCCCGCCGCTGCTATCAGCAACAAAAAGACCAACATCACAAAAATCAGCACCTTGCGGCCTTTCCGCTTTCTGGTGATTTTAACTTTTTTCTTCGCAACCGCCGAAGACGATTTATTACCAAAAGGATCACCCTTCTTTTTCTCCTCAGCCACAGCCTTCTTTTTTTCCGCTTTGGAGGGTTTTTTCTCCTTGACTGACGCAGTGGACTCAGCACCGATCGGGCTCGTCAATCCAGGAGGTTGCCATGCAGGCGGTGCCTCCTTCTCAGCTTCCTGTCTAGCCTCCATTTGCTCAGCATCTAAGGTCGGCACGGAACCTGAAGTAACAGGTGGTTTGACGGGGGGTGTCGTGATCGTCGGAACCGCACCCGACGTCGGAGGGGGTGCTTTTGCGGACACCCTCGCTGATCCTCCCCCCGGAGGAGCCAACTTCACCCCCTGCTTAGCCGTGTTCGCTTTAGGCCACGCCCCAGCGCTACCCTCAGCCGCTTTGGGTGCGGCAGGCTGCTGCCAAGACGGCGCCGTTGCATCCCAGTCATCATCTCCACCACCTTGCCCCCCTTTGCCAACCGTCGGTACTGGCATCGTGGCCCCCAAGCCCCGAGGCACACTATCCTTTTTACTAACCGTAGGTATCGGCATCGTCGCCTCTAAATCCATCTCATCCTCGCCCGCTGCCACTCCCGGTATCGGCATGGTCGCACCGAGATCCATGTCATCATCCACCAACTCATTTTTAGCCTCCGCCGATCCTGCCCATATTTTTACAGGGCGAGTATTTTCCCAGTCTTCCTCCATCGCAGCCCCCCCCATTTCCGGTGAAGAGCTCGAAGAAGATTCGGATATTTTTTCTCCAGTTATCTTATCCACCTTCTCTGCCACCACTGCCATTTTGCCGCCATAAGCCTTTTTCAAACTGACCAGCATCAGACCATCACACACTGAGCACAGACAATGTCCACCCAAAAATTCTCTCCCAAGAGCCAGCGCCTGCCCACAATAAGGACACGGCACTTGAATAAGGTTATCCTTATTGCTCACATCACTGCCATCCTTCTCTGAGGAATCCCCCTTGCCCCAGGGCGTGCTGACTTTCACTTGGTCACTCATTTCTTGGCATCCTTTCTACTCTCACCCGTAGTCATGGTTTTGGAAAAGCCCTCAGGCACCCACTTTCTACCGCCGGGCTCAATCACCCCGCCATCTGGCATCACCAATGCCCTGCTCTTACTACCCTCTAAAACAGATTCAAACTGATTCACCATCGACTCTAATACCGAAAACGACACATGCCCCTCCGCACTTGCTAATTCTTTGCCCATATACATCAGCCTGTAGTGTGGAATGATTTCGATTTTCTGCTTTTTCACCAAAGCTTGTTCTTCGTCGACCTGGACATCTACCACCGACACCTTATCACCATATTTCCAAGCCAAGCGCTCCAACTCAGGACGCATCTGGCGACAAGGTTCGAACCAATCCGCAGAATAGCTCACCAAAACCAACATATCATCCCGCTTCAACTCCTCAGCCAACTTAGCGGCATCCACTTGCTGCATTTTCCCCGCGTTACCAGAAAACCCCTTGCCCGATTCAGCATTTTTCAGAGCCTTCTCGAATTCCTTCTGCGCCTCCTCTACCGTCGGAATAGTGATATCAAACTTATCAGCAATCGTTTCGCGATTCATATAAGCCACCACACCAATTCCGCCCAATAACATTGTTGCGATCAATCCTAGTAAAAACAAAGTCACTAGGCAACTCAAACAGCCATTTTTTTTCTTTTCCGCCATGCAAAATTTCTATTTAGAAGCCCAAGCGTACCAAACGAAAGCTTATCAAGCAATACCTGATTACAACTTTTCTATTTTTTTCGCAGCGATGAGAAATGGAACCGCGAAAAGTTGAATCCTACCGAAGGCGAACACCAAATCATCAGTCGCACCAAGCGAGTCATTCACTGCAATATCACCGGACAACTGCATGGAAAGAAAATATTAACATCTGCTGAAACTTCCATCACCATGAGCCGTAGCGTAGCGTAGACAGCCGGAGGCAACCGCAGGAAGATCATGAAGAAGATCTTGTAACTATTCAGGTCTCATTGAGAGCGTGTAAGCTTTTTTCCTAAAGATTCAGGCGCATGCATCATTTCAGTGAGGATGTCGATAACTCGATGCGATTGCTTGCGCAACTATCGTAAGAACCACGTCAAGTGACGCTAGACATGACCCTTCTCGACAATCCATCTCACTACCTGGTTTTTCCACAGTTAAAAACCCCTCTCCCCTTCCGTGTCTTTCCGTGCTTTTCCGTGGTAAAACCTCTTTTCCCCCAAGCCAATTCCACTAGGAGAAAAGACTCAACAAGCATTTTGGATTCACTCCAAAATAAAAGATCGCTAGCAACAACAGAATGATCGCCGCACGAGTCGGCCACGTCACCGTGATCGCCGCCGCTGCGGGTTCACCCGCCTCTGCTGGAGCATCCCAATACATCGCCTTCACTACTTTCAGATAATAATAAAATCCCGCTGCTGCACCGATCACCGCTGCACCCACCAAATAATAATGCCCAGCCTGCAAAGCTAATACGAAGACGAAAAACTTACCCACAAAACCCGCAGTCAATGGCACCCCCGCCAGCGACGCCATCGCTACCAACATCGCAAAAGCCAAAAAGGGCGATGTTCTTGCCAAGCCTTTATAATCATCTAAATTCTCACCGCCGCGCTGCACTCTGACCAAATTCATGATCAAAAATGCCAGCATCGTCATCATCAAATAAGCCGCCAGATAATAGGCTACCGCAGCAACTGGACTGACGGCAACTACCTGCGTAGGAGCACTCGCCACCGCCATCAGTAAAAATCCCGCGTGCGAAACACTCGAATACGCCAGCAAACGTTTGAAGTTGCTCTGCGGCATAGCTGCCAAGTTTCCATAAATGATGGTCGCGCCCGCGATGATCACCAGTGCCAAGGTCACCTTATCATGCAAAACCGTACTAGCCATGAACGGCTCCACCAGTCTTAGTAAAATCACAAAACCCGCAGCCTTCGAGCCCACCGAAAGAAAAGCGGTCACTGGCATCGGCGCGCCTTGATACACATCTGGTATCCACAGTTGAAATGGCACCGCACCGACTTTGAAACACAGCGCAATCAAGATCAAAGCAAAAGCGAACAAAGCCGCTGTTGTTTGAAGATCTGGAGCATTCAAAGCCTCCGCGATCGCCGGCAACTCCATCGACCCTGTCACTCCAAATAACCAAGCAAAGCCGTAAACCAAAAAGCCAGTCGAAAGCGCACCGAGGATGAGGTATTTGACCCCAGCTTCCAGCGAACCCACATTGCGACGCATGAACGCCACCATCACGTAAAATCCAATCGTCACCGTCTCCAGTGCTACAAAGATGCTCACCAGATGATTCGCCGAAGCCATCCACATCAGCCCTGCACAGATGAAAATCGGCAGCGCAAAAAACTCACCCAGCGCCACTTGTTTGCCCTTGGCGCTCTCATCAGCATCCGCATCCGGAGCGATGCCCTGACTCAGCACCTTGCTGAAATCCACCGACATCAAGATCACCAAAATGGTCGTCAACAAAGCGATGCCCTTGAACCACAAAGCCAAAACATCGGCGGTATAAAAATCCCAAAATGGCGTATCACCTCCACTGCCATCCACTGCAGTAAAGTTCAGCACCAGCACCCCTAACAAACCAAGGATCGCCAACCAAGCCAGCGAGCGTTTGTCACGCAAGGGAACGAAGGTTTCGACCATCAATACGGTCAAACCCAAAACAACTACGATGATTTCCAAATAATAAGCAGGCATTTGTTTTATCCAGCTAAGTGGGAAATGTTTTCAATGCTAGGGATGAGATACTTGATCAGCAAGCCAGGAGCAAAACCGATCACCAATAAAGTCACAATCAACAAAATCAGCGGCAGCTGCTCTGCAAGAGTCAAATCCGC
Source organism: Verrucomicrobiales bacterium (assembly GCA_021648365.1). Taxonomy (GTDB): domain Bacteria; phylum Verrucomicrobiota; class Verrucomicrobiia; order Verrucomicrobiales; family DEV007; genus JAADHD01. Next base: position 17,099 of record JAKISY010000030.1, on the reverse strand, counting down.
CAACTTGCGATCTTTAGTCGAATCAGGCAGCGGGCCCATGAACAAATTACGATAGGCTCGCAAGCCATACACCGCTGAAATCACCACGCCCCAGATGGCGCACATCGTAGCAATCTGCACCGGCCCGAGCACAAAGTCTTTTTCCTGAGCAAACAAACCTGCAAAACCACCAAAGAAGATCATCACCTCGGCTGCGAAGTTGGCAAAACCTGGCAAACCGATGCCAGCCATGATCGCAAAACCAAATAACAAACCCAGCGTTGGTAACAGCTTGCCCAGTCCGCCTCCAATGCGGTCAAACTCCAGCGTGCCAAAACGCTTACGCAAGTGACCGTTGAGCGCAAACAACAGTGCAATCGAAATTCCGTGAGCAAACATCAGCAATACCGCACCTTGCACACCAATCACGGTCATCGAAGCGATACCGAGAAAAGCATAACCCATGTGCATCACCGAAGAATTACCCAGCATCAGATCAAAACGCTTCTGAGCGATGGTCACATAACCGACGTAGAGGATGTTCCCCACCAACAGCACCAGCACCAGCGTCTGCCAGTGCGCCGCGCCATTCGGCAGCATCGGAATCGCTATGCGAATCAGACCGTAAAGACCAAACTTTTTCAACACCCCCGCATGCAACATCGCCGTCGGTGTCGGAGCCGTCGCGTAAGCCTCCGGCGCCCAAGTATGAAAAGGAAAAAGCGAAACCAAAATACCAAAACCAATCAGCAAGGTTAAGAAAATACCATTCTCCAAAGAGGAACTCGCAATCGCCGCAGGCGCATCCGCCCAAGCCTGCATATCGACAAACTGCAAGCTCTGACCACCCAGAGCAACAAACAATGCCACCAAACCCGCCAGCAAAATCATGCTACCCACTCCTAGATAAATCGTCATCTTCCACGCCACTCGCACCCGATTCGGACCGCTGCCAAAAATGCCGATCATCAGGAAAGTCGGAATCAAAGCCAACTCGTGGAAAGCGAAAAAGAAAAACAAGTCGGTCGAACAAAACGCCCCCAGAGCCCCTGCCGAAATCAACAAAGACGACAGATAATACAAACGCTTATTGCCCTTGATCTGATCCTCCGCTGGACTGACCCACACCGCAGCCAGCGTCACTATGCCCGTGAGCAATAACAACACCAAGCTAATCCCATCCACTCCCGTAGAAAGCCCAAACAAAGTAGCCTCCGCACCTGGATTCGCAAGATCTGGCACGGTGATGATCGGGTGTGAAGCGGTCAATTGATAAGCCCCTTCTTGGTGAACCAAATCATACTGACCGAAGGCAAACAGGATCAAAATCAAATTGATCGCTGCTGCCGCCACAGCTGTCGGACGCGTCGGCGAGCCAAACGCAATTGCGATGGCGGCAACGATGGGAACAGCGATGATAGCTTCTAGTAAAGTCACAGTATTATAAGAATAAAAATCATTCAGAAAAAATCAGGCGCATCATTTATTTGAAAACCACTAGGTAAATCACCAACACCGCACCCAAAGCAAAAAGAAAACCGTAAGATTGCAAATTACCGCTTTGCAAACGCCGCATCGCATCTCCCAAGCGCAAAGCTCCTGCCGCCGGCAAGCGCGCGACCAGACCATCCACCACCACCTTATCGACAAAGTTGGCTACTCCCGCTAAACCGTCTTGGAAGATCTTGATCAACCATGTGTAAGCCTCGTCCACATAGAACTTATTGCCAAACACTCGAGCCAGACGATTGCCCGCCATCGGCTCGCTGGTCTCACCTTTGTAACCCCAGAACGCCATGCCGATGCCGAAAATCAACAACACCGCAGAGATCACGATCAGACCGATACTCGCCGGCCCTTCATGATGAGGAAAAGCTGGACTCAACGCCATGCCCTTGTAGAAAAACTCGTAACCCGCGATCACTGAAGGCACCGCCAGCAAGACCAAAGGCACCCACATCAGCACCGGTACCTCCTTGGCTTTTTTAGCCTTCTCGCTACGATCCTCACCGAGGAAAACCACCACGATCAGACGAGTCATGTAAAAAGCCGTCAGTAGAACAATGAAAGCCGCCACCACAAACAGCGCTTTGTGTCCGTGCAAAGCCGCACCGAGAATCGCTTCCTTACTAAAAAATCCCGAAGTCACAAAAGGCAAACCCATCAACGCCGCCGTGCCGATCACGAAGGTCACAAAAGTGATCGGCATCTTTTTCGCTAAACCTCCCATTTTCCAAATATCCTGCTCGTGATGACAAGCATAGATCACCGCACCTGAACCGAGGAACAACAGCGCTTTGAAAAACGCGTGAGTGAACAAATGAAACATCGCCGCGTCCGCCGCATTGATCCCCACCGCCATCACCATGTAACCCAACTGCGACAAAGTCGAATAAGCCAGAATGCGCTTGATATCATTTTGCTGCAAGGCCATCAACGCCGCCATCAGTGCCGTGATCGCTCCAATCCAAGCGATCACCTCGCCCGCGCCAGCCGACATCGGAATCAAAAAGGCAATGCGTGCCAACATGTAAACCCCAGCCGCCACCATCGTCGCCGCGTGAATCAAAGCCGACACTGGAGTCGGCCCCTCCATCGCATCCGGCAACCACACATGTAGCGGTAGCTGAGCCGATTTACCGATCGCACCACAAAACACACACAGCACCATAGCCATCAGTAAACCGTTCGATACTCCATTCAGAATCTGCTCGTCCACCACCGCCGTTGCGATTGCCGTGAAATAAATTGATTTCGTCAGTCCCCATACCAGCAAGATGCCGATCATGAAACCGAAGTCGCCTATCCGGTTGGTCAAAAACGCCTTCTTCGCCGCATCCGCCGCCGAGTCCTTTTCGAACCAATGCCCAATGAGCACATACGAGCTGAATCCTACCAACTCCCAGAAAACAAACATCATCACGAAGTTGTTGGCAAATACAATGCCCGTCATCGAAAACATGAAAAACGACAACCCCGCAAAATAGCGCGCCTTGCCATCATCATCCTTCATGTAAGCCAGCGAGAATACATGCACCGCCGCCCCAATCGCCGTCACCACCAACATCATGCCGCGACTCAACTGATCAATCTGGAAACCAATCTCCACCACCACATTCGAACCCATGTTCAGCCAAGGGAAAGCCGCCACATGAACTCCGTCTGGCAGTCTCAGCAAAGCCACCCCTAGCAACAGCGAGATCAACGAGCAGCCCGTAGCAATCAGCGCACTGATGTTGCCACTGCGTCTCGTGAACAGCAGGATCGACGCTGCGCAAAACAAAGGCAGCAATAAAATGATCCAAGGTAAATTCTGAGATTCCATAAAACTCATTCGCTAGTTCTTCATCGAGTTGATCTGAGTGATATCCGTCGTCTGCTTAGCACGATACAAAGCCACGATAATTGCCAGCCCCACCGCCACCTCCGCCGCTGCCACCGTGATGATAAAAAAGAGGAACACCTGCGCATTGTAATCTGCATCTCCGCCAGGCGTGACATTGTATCGCGAAAACGCCACCAGCGAAAGATTCGCCGCACTCAGCATCAGCTCCAGACACATAAAGATCACGATCACATTGCGACGCACCAACACACCCGCGAGCCCGATCGCAAAAAGCAACCCGCTGACAAATAGAAAATGATTCAGTGTGACTTCCATCGTTATCAAAAATTCTTTCTTTCTTCAATCTCCCCTCAATCCAGTTCTTTTTTACTCAATACCACCACCCCAATCGTCGCCACCAAAAGCAACACCCCAACCACCTGCACCGGAAAATAATACTGGGTGAACATCAACTTACCGATCTGCTCCACATCCGATGCCGCACCCACTGGCAAGTCCTGCATCACTCGCGATCCCGCCGAATAATCTGCCAATACCCGCACCAACTGCACCACAAACACACAGCCCAATAAAATACCACCCGCCACTGGACCCCAGCCAAACTTACGCCGTTCTTCACTCGGCAGATCCATCAGCATGATGATGAACAAAAACAGCACCATCACCGCACCGCCATAAACCAAAATCTGAATGATGCCCACCAAGTAAGCATCCAACTGAATAAACAACGCCGCCAAGCCGATGAAAGCCGCGATCAGGCTAAATGCCGATGTCACGGGATTTTTATTCACAATCACCCCGAGAGCTCCCACGACGCTTAGTGTCGCAAATATGTAAAACAATAAGTCTAACATCACTTCAGCTCATTCCATTTGTTGACCAGTCCCTCGCGGACTCCGCCGATTTCATACAACTTGTCTTTATCATGCACCATCTCCGCACGCGAAGTGCCAGTGATCGCATAGTCCTTGCGCAAAAAGATCGCCTGCTCTGGACACACCTCTTGGCAGAATCCACAATAAATGCAGCGCGACATATCGATCTCAAATTTGCGTGGACGTTTCTCCACCTTCGCCCATTCATCCTCGCTCGGGATCTCCTCGGGCAAAATCGTGATCGCACGAGGCGGGCAGATGAACTCACACAACTGACACGCCACACAGCGCTCGCGATCCTGCTCATCCGTCACCAAGGCTGGTGCTCCACGGTAGTATTCCGGCAAGTTCTCATCCCACTTCTCTTCAGGATACTGCATCGTCACCGTGCCTTTACCCAACAGAGCACGCCAGAAGTGGCCCATCGTGATGAGCATACCCTTGGCGATCGATGAGAGATAAATCTTCTCACCGAAAGTCAGTTTTGGACGTTTGACAACAATGGCCATGATACAAAAAACAATGCTTACTTAAAATAAATCAGAATCAACGCAGTTAACAATACATTCGCCAGCGCGATTTCAAAAAAGAACACCCAACCTAGACGCATCAACTGATCGTAACGAAAACGCGGCAACGACCAGCGCACCCAGATGAACAGCAGGATAAAGCCAATCATCTTGATCAGAAAGCAGAAAAAATGAGCAATGCCCAACCACAGCGGCTTATCGACCAAATCACTACCAATGCCCCCAGGTAAAGACCAGCCACCCAAAAACAAAGTCACCGCCAAGCCTGAACCAATGATCATCGCCGCGTATTCGCCAAGAAAGAACAACGCGAACTTCATCGAACTGTATTCGGTGTGGTAACCCGCCACCAATTCCGTTTCACACTCCGGCAAGTCAAAAGGCAACCGGTTGGTTTCCGCAAACATCGACACCGTGAAAATCAGGAAAGAGATAAGAACAGGCACCAACAAAATCACTTTCGGCAAAAGAGGTCCTTCTCCCCAAAACGGCAACAACAGCCATCCATTGCTATCCTGCCACTTCACGATCTCCGTCAGGTTCAACTCACCGAAAATCATCACAATCGGCACAATCGACAAACCCAGCGAAATCTCATACGAAATCATCTGACTGGTCGAACGCACCCCGCCGAGAAACGAGTATTTTGAATTCGACGCCCACCCCGCCAACACGATGCCGTAAACACTGAGTGAAGCGATTGCAAAGATAAACAGCGGTCCAACGTTCAGATTCGCGATCACTAGCGGAATCTTATAACCCGCGATATTCAGCTCACTGCCAAAGGGAATCACCGCACAAGTCATCAGCGCCGGCACCATCGTCAACGCCGGAGCCAACCAGAAAAAGCCCGTGCGCACGTGAGCCGGAGTGAAATCCTCCTTGAAAATAAATTTCAAGCCATCCGCAATCGGCTGCCCCAGCCCTGCTAATCCCCATTTGGTAAAAGGAATGCCCGTGCGGTTCGGTCCCACTCGATTCTGGATCTTCGCAGCCACCCGCCGCTCCGCCCATACCGAGTAGGCAATCATCGGCAACAGCACCATGAACGTCAAAACGACGATCTTGATCAAGGTCACTGCTAGGTTAATCCAATCCATGAATAGTTTTTATTAAACAATTTCAATCTCAACAGCCCATATCAAACACCCTTTTCTACTCGATGACAGATGTTCTACCCAGGCAAATACTGGAGAATTTGACAATTCCACGAGAACCTTGCAGTTCTCCCGCAAATCAAATTCGCAGGATTATCGACGCAATCAAAAACATCAGCAAGGTGAATTTGTGAAAAATTTCACAAAGTCCGTTTTATATGGGCTGTAGGCTAAATTTTGTCCTGATAAAACCACACATCAAGGCTTCAACACCACAATTTCAACATCGGACAAATGTCTGTAATGTTTGGCATTTGCCGTCACCAGCGGACGCTGATGCTCACTCGCTGTAGCCGCTATGATCGCATCCGCCGATCTCATACCATGACTAAGAGCAAATTGCTCGATGTAAATAGCCGCTCGATGCCCTATATTCTCAGTAAATGCAAGTGTTTGAAAAGCAAAGCTGCGTAAAAAATCCTGATTGAGACGCAGCTGCCTTTTGTCTTTCGAAGCTTCGATGAACTCCATGTAGGTTTGCAGCGAAATAGCTCGATCCATGCAGCCATCAATAAGCGCGGCAGCTTTAAGATTGCCCCGCTGCGCCCATATAAACACATCCGTATCAAAGATCATGCGACCGGGGTTTTCTGATCTGCTCCATCACCTGCTCGACGCTCAATCCCGAGTCATTGGAAGTAACATCACTGCCAAAAAAAGGATGATCCTCCACTTTCATTTCAGTTCCCGAATCCACTGGAATAATCGTCCCCTTAACCGTCCCCCGATGAGAAATGATAACCTCCTCATTTCTCTCCAGAGCCTTAAGCACGGAATTCATCTTATACCTGAGATCCACCACACTAGCCTTCATGTATAGTAGCATTATACATTTCGACCTAAAAGTCAATTTTTGCCTAGCGCAGATGTTTGAATTTTTCAAAAACCAAGCTCGCATTTTATTTCAACTTCCAAGGCGGTCGCTCATCGACACTGTATAACTGACATTCAAACTCCAGCTTTTCTCCATCCCTGTGTAGAAATCCCAGAGCAACCACGTAATCAGCGTCGATAGCCCCAAAACGGTAAACCCTTTCGATAAACATCTCTGTTCCTTTCGGGATCACATAATGATCCGCACTGCCAAAATCAACCCAAGTCACAAACCGATACGGACGTTTATTTTGGTTTCCTTCCGCCATGCTCCCATAATACAACTTTTGATCCCTAGTCGTCGTTACCGTCGCTCCAACAAACTTCCCGAAGTTTGGGTTACTGCGCAAATTTTCCCTAGTTTCACACCCACCGCCACCAAGCACCCATAACCCACAGAGCAATAGCATGCAGCTGCGCTTAAATTTCATTCGATCCGTCATACCCAAACTATAAAACCCATACGCCCCACCACGCAATACCATTACGTTCCACATCTCCACTCCAACCATCTTCCTTGTCGTGATACAAATTAGCAAACAATTTCCAACTGGTTTTATTTTCAAACCAGTCACCTCAAAACAAATCACATCCACCTTTGGAGTGCGCGCGGCTCGACGCCGCTTTGTTTTGCGCGCTAAGCGATAAATCCACCAGCAACCGTCCAAGTCAACTCCCTCCTCTGCGTGAGAACCTTCTTCCCCCCTCCTCTCCTCCCCCCTTCATGAACTTCAATAACTTCATGGTATCCCTCTTCTCTTTCCCACCTTTGACTCCGTCTATTTCCCTCCCCATCCCGAATGTTGCCTTCGTTCAGCAAAAACTCCGGCTGTCTTCGCTTCGCTCGGCTCATCCATGTAAATCAAACTCCCCTCCCATCTCCGTGATGGCGGAAGTCTTGACTGACTATTCATGGGCAGGAGCCGGAGCGAAGTGGAGACAGCCGGAGGCAACCCCATGCTACAACACTACCCAACAATCTCGCCCTTAGCGATGCGCTCTTTCTCACGCTCCAGCATCGGCACCGTATTTCTAGTCTTCAACAACGGCAATCCCTGCTCACCCACTCCAGCCAAGGTCAACCCCTCAAATTGCTTGATTTCACCAGCCATTTCCTTGAACACATCGTTAGCCGAATAGATACCGTTACCACCACCAATCGCCATAATCAAATCACGGCAGATCTCCCATACTTCCATCGTCTGCCCTGGCCCCTGATGCACTTTATTCAAGCGCTGCAAGCGTCCCGTCACATTGATCATTGTGCCATCTTTCTCAGCAAAAGTCGCAGCTGGTAGAACCACATGTGAATCATCCGCCGTCGGGTTCGCCAGCGGATAAGTCGTCAGCAAAAAGTCCAGCTTGCCCAATAGCTCGCTAGTGAAATCCGCATCGTCGATCAGGTTCTCCTGTAGCACCACCAAAGCTTTGATCTTGCCCGACTCGATACCTTCTCGAATCGCATCCAGCTCACCACCCGGTTTTTTCAAACCCAACACCAGCTTAGCTCCAGCCGTATTCGGATTTTTATCCGCCGTGACCAAATAATCATCCCCCTTACCGCGACGAGTCACCACATCCACCTGCTCGACACTCAAATCCGCGATCAAACGGCGAGTCATGAACAGTTCCTCATTCGTCATCCGCGCCGAAGCGATCACTGCCACTTCTGACGCATTAAATTTCAACAACTCATCCGCAGCAAAACGGATCGCTTTACTCCAGCTCACCACCCGATGCGCCTCTTCGCCGTTTTCACGAATCATCGGATCGGTCAAGCGCGCCTCACTATTGACGTAGTGATAATTCATCCGTCCGTGATCACACATCCACGCCGAGTTCACATCATTGTTGTCACGCGGAGTCTGACGAAAAATCGTTCCTTCACGACTACCGATGGTCGTATTACAACCACGCCCGCAACTGGTGCAGATCGACTTCGTCTCCTTCATGAACCAAGTGCGCATCTGAAAGCGAAAATCATTCGAAGTCAGCGCACCCACCGGGCAGATATCGACCGTATTCATCGAATAGTCGTTAGCCAACTGTTGGTTCGGATGAACCGTCAGCACCGTATGGCTGCCACGATCGGTGAATCCCAATACTGGATCATCCACCGTCTCATCACAAAAACGAATGCAACGACTGCACATGATGCAGCGCTCATCATCGAGACGAATACGCGGGCCGATGTTCACATTCTTCGGCTTTTTATTCTTCTCATCGCGGAAACGCGACTCTCCATGACCATGCTCTGCGCTATGCTCTTGCAAAGAACATTCACCCGCCTGATCACAAATTGGGCAATCCAAAGGATGATTGACCAGTAAAAATTCCATCACGCCCTCGCGACAAGCTTTGGTCAGCTCACTATCGGTGCGAATCCCCATGTTCTCCGCCACCGTATTCGCGCAAGCGATCACCGGTCTCGGCATCCAGCCAATTTTCTGACGACCATTCTCATCTAACTCGGGTTCTGCACCCGGAGCCAAACGTGGAGGCATGCCCATCTCGACCAAGCACATACGGCAATTACCTGGCGACGACAGCTTAGGGTGATAACAATAATGCGGCACCTCCACCTGAACCTGACGACAAGCCTCGATCATCCGAGTGCCTTTAGGAAATTGATGCCACTCCCCGTCAATCTGAACGTTTACCATGGGAACCGCTGGCGCATCCTGTTTTTTGTCGTCACTCATCGAATCATCAAGTATTCAAAGTTTTCAAATTCTTAGCAGCTTGCTGCGTTTCCTTACTCACAGGACGGTTGGCATTTTTGCCATCGGTATCGCCTATCAGTTCATCGCGAAATTTTGCCACCATCGCTTCGGTCGGCCACGAACAGGCTTCACCAAAAGCACAAATGGTTTTGCCGTCGATGTTATACGCCACCGACTCTAAGGTATCCACGTCCTCAGGAGATGCGTTGCCACTGACAATCCGGTCGGTGATTTTTTTCATCCACGCCGAACCCTCACGACACGGCGTGCACTGCCCGCAAGATTCGTGAGCATAGAAGGTATTCAAATTATTCAATACCCAAGAAATCGCGCGACTGTCATCCAGCACGATCACTCCACCCGACCCCGCCATCGAACCGCATGCCATCAGCGAGTCAAAATCCATCGGAATGTCCTTGAGACCAATCACGACATCCTTATCCCCTTTTTTCAGAGTGAACTTCTCATCCGCACGCAAAATCTTCGACGACGAACCGCCAGGGATCACCGCCTTCAGCTTGCGCCCCTTTTTCATGCCTCCACACATATCATTGATGAGTTCTCCCATCGTCACCTTGCCCACCTGAATTTCGTAGTACCCAGGTCTCTGCACATCGCCACTGACACACAAAATACGCGTGCCGGTATTGCGCGGCGTGCCGAGCTTACCATAAGCCGTCGCTCCCATGTCGATGATGTGTTTCACATGACACAGCGACTCCACATTATTAACAATCGTCGGACAAAGATACAAACCCATCGCCGCTGGGAAATAGGGCGGCTTGATTCGTGGATAAGGGCGCTTGCCCTCCAACGACTCGATCAGTCCCGTTTCCTCTCCACAAATATAGGCTCCCGCGCCGCGATGCACATACACCTCCAGCTCAAAACCACTGCCAAGCACATTTTTGCCAATGTATTTTTTCTTACGCGCCTCCTCGATCGCAGCCTCTAGAATCTTCGCACCCTCTGGGAATTCCTCACGGATATAAATGTAAGCCAAATGCGCCCCCACCGCATACGCCGAGATGATCAGCCCCTCGATCAACTGATGCGGATCTTGATGAATGATATAACGATCCTTAAACGTGCCAGGCTCCGACTCATCCGCATTGCAGATCAGATACACCGGCTTAGTATTGTTTGGCGGCACAAAACCCCACTTCACTCCCGTCGGGAAACCCGCGCCACCGCGACCTCGTAGCCCAGCAGCCTTGACCTCATCCTGCACCGCCTTCGGCTCCATTTTGAGAGCCTTGGCGAGCTGCTTGTAGCCGCCCTCCTTCTCGTAAGTCTTCAGCGACACATCCCAGCCCTCGCGATCCACATTCTTGAAGATCATCCGATGCTCTTTAGCGTGCGGTTCTTTGCCCGCGATGTATTTCACCTTAGCCATCAGTCGCAATTTTTAAGAATTTCCTCCATTTTCTCCGCCCCAACCAGTTCATGAAAATCATCGTTCACCATGCACACCGGCCCCGTGCCGCAACCTGCCAGACATTCAGCAAACTCAATGCTGTATTTGCCATCCTCACTCACCGCAATCGGATCGTGATGCGAAACACTCGAACGATCAATACCTGTTTTTTTGCAAAACTCATCCATCAACTCCGCCGAGCCAGCCATCGCACAAGACAAAGTCCGGCACACTCGGATATGGTGTTTACCCACCTGCTTCTGACGAAAACCAGGGTAAAAAGTCACCACCTCCAGCACCCGAATCGGCTCAAGCTCCAATTTCTCTGCCACCCACACCACCGCATCCTCGCTGATGTAACCGAAATGCTCCTGCATCAAATGCAAAAGCGGCAACACCGCACTCCGGAGCGACTCCGGATAATGCGTGATCCTCTCATCAATCTCTTTCTCAAGATCTGCTGGAACTTCTAATGCCATTCTTAATCCCTAATTCTTAATTCCAAATTCCAAATTCTTACCTATCACACTCCCCCATCACAAAATCCAAACTACCCAAGATCACCACCGAGTCACTCATCATGTGCCCTGGCAAAATCTTCGGCAAAATACTCAAGTTACAAAAAGACGGGCTGCGGATTTTCATCCGGTATGGCACCCCGCCACCTTTACTATTGATATAAAAACCAAGCTCGCCTTTCGGATTCTCCGCCGCAAAATAAACTTCTCCCGCTGGCGCATCGATGCCCTCCGTCACCAACATGAAGTGACGGATCAACTCCTCCATACTCATCAGCACCCGCTCTTTCTCCGGCAGCATGTTTTTCGGATCGACCACATTGATAGGACCATCTGGCAAAGTATCTAGCACCTGACGGATGATCCGCACACTCTGGCGCATCTCCTCCATACGCACCGCATAGCGATCATAAGAATCCCCATGTTCGCCCACCGGAATATCAAAATCGTAGTTCTCGTAACCCAAGTAAGGATTCGACTTACGCAAATCGTGCTCCACCCCCGAACCACGCAGATTCGGACCACTCAAGCCATAAGAAATCGCGTCCTCCTTCGTGATCACCCCCACATCCTGCGTTCGATCGATAAAAATCTTATTGCGCGATAACAAATTCTCCGTCTCCTGTAGCGTTTTCAAGAAGCCCTCACAAAACTTCCTCACCCGAGCAGGGAAATCCTCTGGCAAATCTCGAACCTGACCGCCAATCCGCGTATAAGACGTCGTAAACCTCGCCCCCGTCAGTTGCTCGCAAAGGTCATAGATATACTCACGCTCTTGGAAAGTGTACAAAAACACCGACAACGCACCCACGTCCATCGCATAAGCCCCCAAGCCCAACAAGTGAGCCGAGATCCGTGCCAACTCGCAGCACAACACCCGGATCGCCTGCCCTCGTGGCGGCAGCTCCCAATCCATCAGCTTTTCCACTGCCAGCGCATAAGCCACGTTGTTCGCCAACGGAGCCAAGTAATCCAGTCGATCCGTATAAGGAATAAACTGATTATACTGCATGTTCTCCGCGATCTTTTCATCGCCGCGATGCAAAAAGCCAATATCAGGCGTAGCTTTGGTCACCACCTCGCCATCCAACTCCAGGATCAAACGTAGCACCCCGTGCGTCGCTGGGTGCGAAGGCCCCATATTCAGCACCAACTTTTCGCCGACGATATCCTCCGTCGATTGCTGATAGGCATCCACGTGCGCCGCCGTTTTAGTCGCCGCATCTGGTGCCTCAATTTCTTGAACTGTTTTTGCCATATCGAGAAACGATTATAGTTCCGAGTGTTCCAAGTCGCGGGATTATCGACGATGACAAAAACATCGGCAAGATGAATTTGTGAAAAATTTCACAAAGTCCGTTTTATAAGGGCTGCAGCGGCACAGCTGAACCGTTTTAGCCATAAAAAAGTCCACTTACAGTAAAAAAATCACAAGAGCCGCACCCACCCACCCATCCAGCAGATCTCATTTTCACCATTCAAGCTCAACTTGCCCTTGCTCAGCTTTCACCAAAATCACCGCCCCCGACATGAACTCAAAAGCCCGCCCCCAATTAGAATCAACGCCTCCCTCAATAGCAACCACTCCAATCCCCCCATCTTCACCCGTCCAATACCCAGCTGATAACAAACAATCATCCTCGGTAAAAGGCTTATCCACGCTTCTAGGCAAAAACTGAAATTTTGACACCGCACAAAACTTGATCCTCACAAAATGAGGCATCGAGCTAGAAACTCCAGACCTAACACTCCTCCGCCAAGTCAACACCACCCGTCGCTCCGCAATCGAATATTTCACCCCCGTAAAATCATACTGATTATGCAGATCCAATTCACACTCCCCATGAATCAAATAAATAGACTCCTTAAACTCAAAATCAGTTTTCATCGTCTTCTCACCAACCTTCCTTACTGTCAACTTTCATCAAATCCAAACCTCTCTTCTCTTCCTTTGCGTCTTAGCGGCTTGAGCGCAGCGGGCGTGAGACATCTTCCATCTCCTCTCTCATTTTCACCACATCACGACATCGACATAAACAAAGCCATTTTTCCAACCCACCAACTTCCTAAACCCTTCTTCTGAGTGGAAAAAAAGCGGCTTTTTAGGTGGATCCCACCATTGCCCACCAGCGGTCGGTTTACCCAACCACCCCAGTTTCCTCAACGACATCTTCCCCACCACAGGCGAATTTGCCCCCAATCTCATCGCGTAGGCTTCAACCTGATTTTTCGCAATACGAGCTTTCATGATTCTCTCAAAGTCACCGGTGAAGCTGGCTCCACTGTAATATTCCGTGACATCCGTAGCCCCTTCAGGAAGCGCTCGAATCACGCGTGATGGCACATACTTGTCCGCGACAACAGCATAGCCACCCACAGCAAAAGGAATACTCAATACCCAAAGCAATAGCAAAAACTCTGCCGAAGGCACCTTCATTTCTCTCTGAACACCTCGTTCAACCTTGGTAGATCGATCAAAACACCCGCGATCCGCCCAAAGCCGAGTCATCAAATAATACGCAATGATAGTTCCTACTGGAAAAAGAGGAACTAACAGCACCGAGAACAGCATAGCGCCCCACCATGCCCAAAGTGTTTGACGCCTCACTCCCCATACTAGACACGTCAAAAACAACAGCAGCAGCACAGGAGCCCCCAGCAGCCAAAAAGTATACTTATCATACAAGCCAATCCCTAATTCATTGAGCACTCCAAACACCAAGCACACACCCACCAAGCCCATGCAAGCCCGTAAAAAGGATGCCGGCACAGCAGCCTCACGAATTTTCACTAACTCCGCATCACTCAATTGAGTTTTTACTACCTCCATGCCATTTAGTCCCTTTTCTTATTTCTACTTCATGGAATTCACGCCCTTCATGGCGAATCCCCCATTTCCTCTATTCAACTGCCCCTTTGTGACTCCATGTGAAACCTCCCTGCTATCCTCAGTCAAACTCCTCTCTTCCTCTTATCCGTGTCAATCCGTGCCATCCGTGGTCAAATTCTTCTCTCCCTCTTATCCGTGTCCATTTACCTTCTGGCAATCTCATCCCATCTGTCTTCGATTTGCTACGGCTGTGTCATCCCCGATTCCCTCCCTCTTTTCCTTTGCGTCTTGAGCGCAGCGGGCGTGAGACATCTTCCCTCCCCTTGTCATTTTTTTCAATCTTTTCCCATTCAATTTTCTTCAGACGGTAACTCCCCGTTTTATCCATTTTCATTTCTGGAATACCGTCACCGTCCTCATCCCATACAATAGATTTCCCTTCATCACGAGCAATGATGACCTTTGCCTCATCTGCCCCCAAAAACTCAACCAACACTGGAGTATCTCCACCTCGCTCAAGCTGTGTGACCGACAACACCCCATCCAAGTTCCCAACGAGCACGATCCTGCCACCCTCACCTGCTTGCCTCACCATCATCGCCCGATCCTTTTCCAAAGTCAGTATTACCTCATTGGACTCTGCCACCCTAAGCGAAACCCCATCAGGAAGCACAGGCCCTTTTGAACAAGCCCCCAGAAAACAAACCCAAGCCAAACTCCAAAAGATCCTATTTTCCCTCATTACCATATCTATTCTTTTCTTCTTATCCGTGTCAATTTGCCTTCGGGTAATCTCCTCCGGCTGTCTTCGCTTCGCTTCGGCTGTGCTATTTGCTTTCGAATAGTTTTCTCCAGCTATCTCCGCTACGCTGCGATTGCGGTCAAATTCTTCTCTCCCTCTTATCCGTGTAAATCCGTGCTATCCGTGGTCAAATTCTTCTCCCCTTCTTATCCTCGCCATCCGTAGCTCCCGCCCCTCCTACCTATGATTCTCAACCGTCGGCGGAATAACCCCACCCGAAGCCTGCAGTTCCAAAGCCTCCGGATTCCCCTGATAAAACCCACGCACCGCCTTCGCCAATTTCAACTTCACCTCATCCGTCACCGTCACCACCCCCTCTCCATCAGGCAGCGCGCGCAACAAAGCCTCCACCAAACCCCGCTGCACTTCACTCACCTTCTCCCGCCAACTCGCCAGTAAGCCTCGATCCACATGTGAAGGCAGCGATCCCATGATACCAAGATCATTCTGATCATGAACCAACAACCCCGAAGTCGTGCCTCGATCAAGCGTCAACACCTGAAACAAATACAGCGTATGATAGGCCAACTGCGCCTCACGATCCGCCTCATCAATCCCCGAATACTTCTCCGCCGCCTTAGTCAAAATCCCCAAATAACCATCGATCACCGCCTTCCCAAAAACCTCAGCCAACTCCCTATCCGCAGCAGGGTCATCACTGCGATAACTTTCCAGATAAAAATGAGCCACACCACGGTGTCGCCCCAAAGCCGGGATATAAAAATACTTATCCCCCTGCGCCGCCCCCGCCTCATACTGACTCGGCGCAGCCTCTTGCATGATACGCACAAATTCATCACGAAACTCCTCATGTTGAACAGCAGGATTCAAATCCGCCATCAAACGCCAATAACCAGCCCCGCCCTTCATCTCCGTCCAACTGATATGGATATGCACCGACGGGCAATGAGGATTGCGCGGATGAATGATCGTCGAGATCGCCGTCGCCGAAGCCAACTTCTTTTCAGGCAAATCCCCATAATGGATCTGCGATACATTCACCGAAGCCCGATCGAAAAAGACAGCATCCGTCGCCGTATAACGATTACCACCGCCGTGAGTCCCACCATCACGCAACCACTCCGTCAAAGCAAAGCCCCCGCTCGCCCCATTTTCACAAGACACCGCTCCCAGCCCCCGCACAAAGCGAGACTGCAAATCGGAAACCAGCTTAAAAGCATCAATAGCGCACGGAGATATAGACATAGCACGAAGTTAAAGAACCTGAAGTGCATCGCAAGAAATCATTCGCGACCATTCATAGTTCAGTCATTTTTTCCGTGATTTCTTTGATACCTCACTTGACCAGACTCATCGCAATGAATAATAGGGCAAAAAAGAAAACGCTTCAAATCCAGAAAACCCCTCTCCCGGTGCCCAGCTGGTGCTGAAAAAGTAAACAGTCCAACACATCTGGTTGACCACCAAATAGCAGGCACAGAATACGATCACCAAGCCCTCATTCAACGACCTCCATTTTAAAAACGCAGAGAAATGAAACGCCAGCGTCCAAAATATATGAATAGATACTCTTATCTTATCCGTGTCCATCCGAGCTATCCGCGGTCAAAATCTTCCCACCCAAAAAGTCTCGTTGCGCTCAGCGGGTGAGGATACCCGCACTACTTTACACATCTCTTCTTTCTTATCCGTGTCCTCCGTGAAATCCGTGGTTAAAACTCTTCATCTGCGCCCATTTGCCTTCGAGAAATCCCCTCCGACGGTTTAACTCCGTCTATCTCCATTACATTCCGGTTCGGCTTCACTCATCACTCATCACTCATCACTCATCACTCATCACTCATCACTCATCACTCATCACTCATCACTCATCACTCCCCTCCTACCTCTGTGACCTCCGTGGTTAAAACTCTTCATCCGCATCTCTCTGCGTAATCTGTGGTTTTCCCTACGTCTTACCCCAATGGCACTTAGTTAAGGGGGCTTCTCGTGTGTTTTAGTCAAGGTCTCACATGCAAAGGCGCACGGCTCGATGCTTTTCTAAAATTGAAGAATCGAACCACAACCGGAACGCAGTGAAGATAGACG